>DASXEF010000760.1:0-13008 GCA_036490255.1 Kofleriaceae bacterium | reverse complement strand
CGATCCGCGCGCCGGCCGGCGAGGTCTTGCCGGCGCTGGTCGGTGCGCTCACGAAGCTTTAAGCCACACACGCGCTTGCCACGCGCGATCCGTTTCGGCAGGGTGTCAACGATGTCGGCGTCCGACGACAATAACTCGGTCCCGGAGAACGTCTCCGAGCCGATCTCGTCGCCGGTCGGCGTGCCGGAAGCCGTCGATTCGCAGCAAGGCACCGGCGAAGTCTCGATGTTGCCTCCCGAAGAGGCGAGCAAGGTGATGGCCGAGATCAAGGCCGTCGCCGAGAGCCGCGGCGATGACTCGCAGGTCCACGAGATGCTCGACATCCCGCCGACCGGCCCGATCCCGGTCGCGGTGCAAGGTCGCGATAGCTCCGCGCACATGCGCGCTGAAGATCAGCTCGGCGTCGACGAGCTACGCGACGCGTGGCCGCTGCTCGACCTCGAGGAGCGCGGCGACGGTCTGCGCGTGTTGCCGCGCGAGGACGCCGAAGAGTTCTTCATCTCGCTCGCGCCGCGCGACCAGGCGGATCTGCTGCTGCACTTCCGCGCGGGTCAGCGCCGCCAGTGGATGCGCTTGCTCGAGCCCGACGACGTCGCCGACGTGATCCAGCAGGCCGGCGAAGCGAACCGCACCACGTTGCTCGCGCTGCTCGACGATCCGACGCGCAAAGAAGTGCTCGCGCTGCTCGCGTACGCCGAAGATGAAGCCGGCGGCTTGATGTCGACGCGCTACGCGCGCCTGCGGCCCGAGATGTCGGCCGACGAGGCGCTGCTGTACATGCGCCGGCAAGCGCGCGCCAAGGTCGAGACGATCTACGTCGCGTACGTGCTCGATCCGGCACAGCGCCTGCTCGGCGTCGTGTCGTTCCGCGACCTGTTCGGCGCCGATCCCAAAGTCACGGTCGCCGAGATCATGGAGACCGACATCGTCCGCGTCACGGACGAGATGGATCAGGAAACGCTCTCGCGCGTCTTCGCCGAGCACGATCTCAACGTGATCCCCGTCGTCGACAAAGACGGCAAGATGAAGGGCATCGTGACCGTCGACGACATCGTCGACGTCGTCCAGGAAGAGGCCACGGAAGACGCCCAGAAGTTCGGCGGTCTCGAAGCCCTCGACATGCCGTATCTGGCGTCGAGCCGCCGCGAGATGGTCACGAAGCGCGGGCGCTGGCTCGTGATCCTCTTGCTCGGCGAGATGTTCACGGCGACCGCGCTCGGGTTCTTCCAGGGCGAGCTCGACAAGGCGATCGTGCTGTCGCTGTTCTTGCCGCTGATCATCTCGAGCGGCGGCAACTCGGGCTCGCAGGCATCGACGCTCGTCATTCGCGCGATGGCGCTCGGCGAGGTTCGCGTCGGCGACTGGCTGCGGGTGTTTCGCCGCGAGATCCAGATGGGCGTGCTGCTGGGCGCGATCCTCGGCGTCGTCGTGTCGATTCGCGTGATCGTGTGGGGCTCGTTCGGCGCGTATACCGGATCGGCCGGTGCGCATTACGTGATGGTCGGCCTCACCGTCGCGACCGCGGTCGTCGGCTGCGTGACGTGGGGAACGCTGATGGGCGCGATGCTGCCGTTCGTCCTGCGCAAGATCGGCGCCGACCCCGCGAGCGCCTCGGCACCGCTCGTCGCCACGCTGGTCGACGTCTCCGGCATCGTGATCTACTTCGTGATCGCCAGCTTCATGCTCGCCAACACGGTGATCCGCACCGTCTCCAACACGGCGACGCTCGCGTCTCGCGACGACCTCGCCGAGCTGTTCGGCGATCGAACGCTCGTCCTGCGGCCGGACTCGCCGCGCGAGAGCGACAACACGAGCCGCTCGCGGTGGATCGGCGTCACCGGCACGTTGACCGTGCGCGCCGCGATCACGGATATGAGCACGTTCGACGACTCGCACGACGATGCCGCGGCGGCCGTCGACCTCGAGGGGCTCGCCGAAGCCGCCTACTACAACCCCGCAGCTCACGAGCTCACGGCGTTCCAGCACGACACGCTGCTCAGGGTCACGTTCGCCGGAACGCTGCCGCCCGACCAGGTTTTCCGCGCCGAGCAAGCGCTCGTAGCGAAGATCACCCCGCGCCTGTAGAGTCGTCCGTCCATGTTCGCGACGCGCACGTACCATTACCGCGATCCCGCGGCGGTGATCCTCGGGCTCAAGGAGCTGCGCAAGCAGGGCCTGACGCCGCGCGGCCTGTTGTTCGTCGCGCTCGATCCTCGCGGCGAGACCGATATCGTCGTGCCCGAAGACTTCGACGCCGTCTCGAACGTCAAGGTCGGCGACAAGCTCGCGCTGGTGCCGCCGATGACCGGCCGCTACTTCCACTTCGATGCCGTGCACCGCCTGCCCGGCGACAGCGTGTTGTGGAACGGCGATCGCCGGCTCGCCGATACCGGCTCGGCGCCCGAGGTCGCGTGCGCGATCAGCGAGTGGCTCAAGACCGCGTCTGCGAAGAACGTGTTCCTCGGCTGCACGCCGCACGTGCCCGGCTCGTTCTGGACCGTCGATCATCTGTCGCCGGTCGTCGACCTCCACGCTCAGGGGTTTCTCGATTGCGTCGTCACGACGACCGGCATCCTCGCGCGTCGCATCGACGACACGCACCTCTATCACCTCGACTTTCGCGCGTTGCGCGAGCACGGCAAGCCGACGAACGGCTGGCAAGACGTGTTCGCGTCGCCGATGGGCAACATCGTGCTGGTCGAGCGGCGCGTGCTGCAATATCGGCTCGTGCTGACGTGCGAGCGCGGGCTCGTCGAGATCGACGTCTCGCACTTGCCCGACGTCGTGATCGAGACCGCGCGCGTGCCGATGCGCTCGGGCTTCGGCGTGGTCGGCCGCATCGACGGCGGCGCGTTCGCCGTCACCGCGGGAACGATCGAGCCGTGGGGCCTGACGAACATGTCGCCTGCGATGCTCGTCGGCTCGCCGACCGAGAGCTTACTGGAGCTCCCCAAGACGCTGCGCGCCATGCCGCTGGACGACATCGCCGAGTGATGCCGGATCGCGTCGCTTGCGCTGGAACCGGTGCAGGAACAAGTACGTCACCGGCGTCGTGAACAGCGTTAGGATCTGAGACACCATCAAGCCGCCGACGATCGCGATGCCGAGCGGCACGCGCAGCTCGGCGCCGGTGCCGCGACCGAACGCGAGCGGTAGCGCGCCGAACAACGCGGCGAGCGTCGTCATCACGATCGGCCGGAACCGCAGCATGCACGCTTGATGGATCGCTTCGTCGGGCCGCGTGCCCTCGCGCTCGCGCTCGAGCGCGAAGTCGATGATGAGGATCGCGTTCTTCTTGACGATACCGACGAGCAAGATGATGCCGATGATCGCCATCAGCGACAGGTCCGTGCCGGTCACGATCAAACCGACCAGCGCGCCCAAACCCGCCGACGGCAGCGTCGACAAGATCGTGATCGGGTGGATGTAGCTCTCGTACAGGATGCCGAGCACGATGTAGACGAAGAACAGCGCGATCGGCACGAGGATGCGCTCGCTCTTGAGCGAGTCTTGAAACGCCTGCGCGGTTCCCGCGAACGTACCGTGCACGCTCGCCGGCAAGCCGATCTTCGCGGTCGCAGCTTCGACGGCCTTGACCGCGTCGCCGAGCGCGGCACCGTCGGCGAGGTTGAACGACACGACGGTCGCCGGGAACTGGCCTTGGTGGCCGATCGACAGCGCGACCGGGCTGCGCGACACGCTGACCAGCTCCGACAGCGGCACCTGCTTGCCGGTCGCCGACGGCACGTAGATCCGCGACAACGCATCGGGTCCGGTGCCGACCGACGGATCGGCTTCGAGCACGACGCGATACTGATTGATCTCGGTATAGAACACGGCGACCTGGCGCTGGCCGAACGCGTCGTAGAGCGCGTTGTCGATGTTCGCGACCGTGACGCCGAGCCGAGACGCGGTATCGCGATCGATCTTGAGATCGAGCTCGAGGCCCTGTGTCTGCTGGTCGGAGTTGACGTCCTTGAGGATCGGAATCTTGCCCAGCGCCGCCGTGACTTTCGGCGCCCAGTTGTTGAGCTCGTCGAGATCGGCGTCTTGCAGCGCGTACTGATACTGCGCATCCGACGACCGGCCGCCGACGCGCAGGTCTTGCACCGACTGGAACCGCATGTCGATGCCGTCGACGCGCGCGACTTTCGGGCGCAGCCGGGCGATCACCTGGTCGGCCGACGCTTTACGCGCCGGCTTGGGCTTGAGCGAGATGAACATCGAGCCGGTGTTGATCGTCGTCGAGCCGAACCCGCCGATGCTGCCGATCGCGTGGTCGACATCAGGATCCTTCTCGAGGATCCGGATGAGCTGCTCCTGCCGCTGCTTCATCGCGGCGAACGAGATGTCCTGCGGGCCGCGCGAGCTCGCGATCAGCATGCCGGTGTCCTGCTGCGGCAACAGCCCGAACGGCACGGTGCGATACAAGAACACGGTGAGCACGACGGTCGCGATCGTGACGACGCCGATCACCGTGCGGTGGTGGATCACCCACCACAACATCTTGCCGTAGCGTTTGACGACACGATCGAGCGCGCCTTCGACCAGCTTGCCGAGCCGCCTCGGTTTCTTGTGCGACTCGCGGCCGAGGAGCAAGCGCGAGCACATCATCGGCGTCAGCGTCAGCGACAACAGCGCCGACCACACGATCGCGATCGTCAGCACCATCGCGAACTCGCGGAACAAGCGCCCGACCACGCCGCCCATGAACAACAGCGGGATGAACACGGCGATCAGCGAGCTCGTGATGCTGACGATGGTGAAGCCGATCTCGCGCGAGCCGTCGAGTGCCGCGCGCAGCGGCGACGCGCCGTTCTCGATGTGACGGGCGACGTTCTCGGTCACGACGATCGCGTCGTCGACGACGAACCCGGTCGCGATCGTCAGCGCCATCAGCGACAGGTTGTCGAGGCTGTAGTCGAGCAGGAACATCACGCCGAACGTCGCGACCAACGCGAGCGGCACGACCAGCCCCGGAATCGACGTCGCGCGGCCGGATTGCAGGAACAACAGCACGACGAGCACGACGAGCACGATCGAGATGATCAGCGTCTTCTCGACGTCGTGGACCGACGCGCGGATCGTCGTCGACCGATCGATCGCGACGTCGATGTCGATGCCGGCGGGGATCGACGCCGCGAGCTCGGGCAACAGGCCCTTGACGCGATCGATCACGTCCAAGATGTTCGCGCCCGGCGTGCGGCGGATGATCACCATCACCGCGCGTTCGCCGTCGAACCAGCCGGCGACGCGCTCGTTCTCGACGTCGTCGAAGACCTCGCCGATGTCGCCGAGCCGCGCGGCGCCGCCGACCGACGCATCCGAGGTCGACGCGCGCACGATGATGTTGCCCCACTGCTTCGCGTCGATGAGCTGATCGTCGACGCCGATCGACGTGAACTGCGTCGCGCCGATGCCGCCTTTGGGCTGATCCGACGTCGCCGCCGCGATCGCGTTGCGCAGATCCTCGACCGAGAGCCCCATGCCCGCGATCTGCAGCGGGTTGTAGCGAATGCGCACCGCCGGCTGCACGCCGCCGCCGACGCCGACCTGACCGACGCCGGGCACCTGCGAGATTTTTTGCGCGAGCACGGTGTTCGCGGACTCGAACACGCGCGGCAGCGGCAACGACTTGCTGCGTAGCGCGAGGATCAAGATCGGCGAGTCCGACGGGTTGACCTTGCGGAAGTTCGGCACGCTCGGCAAGTTCGCCGGCAGATCGCCGCTCGACGCGTTGATCGCGGCCTGGACGTCGCGCGCGGCACCTTCGATGTCGCGATCGAGGCTGAACTGCACCGTGATGCTCGTCGAGCCGAGCGCGCTCGTCGAAGTCAGCTCGCTGACGCCGGCGATACGCGCCAGTCGCCGCTCGAGCGGCATCGCGACCGACGTCGCCATCGTGGTCGGGCTCGCACCCGGCAACGACGCGCCGACGTTGATCGTCGCGAGATCAACTTTCGGCAACGGGCCGACCGACAGCTGCGTGAACGCGACGCCGCCGGCCAGCAGCAGCGCGAGCGCGAGTAGCGACGTCGCGATCGGCCGGCGGATGAACGGCCCGGATAGATTCACGACACCGGGCCTTCCGGCTTGGTCTCGGTCTTCTCTTGATCCGGCTCGTGATCCGGCTCGTGATCCGGATCGTGATCCGGATCGACGTGCTCGGTCTTGTTGCCGCGGAACAGGCGCGCGATGCGGTCCATCGCCAGGTAGATGACCGGCGTCGTGTACAGCGTCAGGATCTGCGACACGAGCAGACCGCCGACGATCGTGATGCCGAGCGGGCGGCGCAGCTCGCTGCCCGTGCCGTTACCGATGGCGAGCGGCAGACCGCCGAGTAACGCGGCCATCGTCGTCATCATGATCGGCCGGAACCGGAGCAAGCACGCTTTGTGGATCGCTTCGAGCGGCGACAGCTTGTCCTCGCGTTCGGCGACGAGCGCGAAGTCGATCATCATGATGGCGTTCTTCTTGACGATACCTATCAAGAGCACGATGCCGATCAGCGAGATCACGTCGAATGGCTCGCCGGTGAGCTGCAGCGCCAAGATCGCGCCGACGCCTGCCGACGGCAGCGTCGACAAGATCGTGATCGGATGGATGTAGCTCTCGTAGAGCACGCCGAGCACGATGTAGACCGTGATCAGCGCGGCCAGGATCAAGATCGGCTCGGAGCTGATCGAATCGCGGAACACCTGCGCGGCGCCGACGAACTGACCGCGCATCGCCGGCGGCGGGCTCAGCTTCGCGACCGCATCGTCGATCACCTTGACCGCGTCGCCGAGCGAGACGCCCTTCGCGGCATCGAACGACAGCGTCAGCGACGGGAACTGGCCTTCGTGATCGACCGCGGCGAACGCCGGCCGCACGTCGAACCGCGCGATCTGGTTGAGCGGAATGGTCTCGCCGGTCGTCGTGTGGATGTACAGCTTCTCGAGGGCCTCGATCGATTGCCGATCGCGAGGCAGGACCTCGAGGATGATGCGGTACTGGTTGAGCTGCGTGAACACGGTCGAGACGATGCGCTGACCGAACGCATCGTAGAGCGTGTCGTCGAGCACCTGCGCGCTGACGCCGTGCGCCGACGCGGCGTCGCGATCGACCGTGACGTGGAGCTCCAGCGCCTCCGATTGCAGATCGGTCGCGACGTCTTTCAATTCAGGGAGGTTGCGCAGCGTATCGAGCAGCTTCGGCGCCCACTCCTTGAGCTCGGTGGGATCGGGATCTTCGACGGTGTACTGATACGGCGTCTTCGATACGCGCGAATCGACCGTCAGATCTTGCACCGCCGCGAGATACGTCGAGATGCCGGAGATCGCGTCGAGCTTCGGCTTGAGCCGCTCGATGATCTCGGTCGCGTTCGAGTCGCGGTCGTCACGCGGTTTGAGCGTGATCGTCATGCGCCCGGAGTTCGCGGTCGGGTTCGTGCCGTCGGCACCGATCGACGCCGAGATCGTCGCGACGTCGGGGTCGGCTTGGATCGCCGCCGTGACTTCTTCTTGCAGCTCGGTCATCCGCTGGAACGAGACGTCGGCGGCGGCTTCGGTCACGCCGTTGATCACGCCGGTGTCTTCCGTCGGGAAGAAGCCCTTCGGCACGTTGATCGCGAGCAACACGGTGCCGGCGAGCGCGGCGAGCGTGACCAACAGCGTCATCGCGCGGTGGCGCAGCACGATCTGCAGCGTGCGGTCGTAGAACTTGGTCAGGCCGGCGAAGCCCTGCTCGAACTTGCGCACGACCCACACCGGCTTGGTCTCGTGATGTGGCTTGAGGATCCACGCCGACATCATCGCGGTGAGCGTGAGCGACAGCAGCGCCGAGATCCCGATCGCGATCGACAGCGTGATCGCGAACTCGCGGAACAAGCGACCGACGAGGCCGCTCATGAACAACAGCGGGATCAACACGGCGACGAGCGACACGGTCAGCGACACGATCGTGAAGCCGATCTCGCGCGCGCCCTTGAGCGCCGCCTTGAACGGCATCTCGCCTTCTTCGATGTGGCGCGAGATGTTCTCGATCATCACGATCGCGTCGTCGACGACGAAGCCGGTCGAGATCGTCAACGCCATCAGCGACAAGTTGTCGAGACTGAAGTTGACCAGCTGCATCACGCCGAACGTGCCGATCAGCGCGAGCGGCACGGCGACGCCGGGGATGATCGTCGCGCGCGCACTACCTAGAAAGAAATAGATGACGCCGATGACGAGCGCGATCGTGAGCACGAGCGTGAACTGGACGTCGTGCACGCTCGCGCGGACCGTCGCGGTGCGGTCGGCGAGGATGTTGACCTTGATCCCCTGCGGCATCGCGGCTTCGAGCCGGGGCAGCAGCGCCTCGATCTTGTCGACGACGTCGATGATGTTCGCGCCGGGCTGGCGCTGGACGTTGATGATGATCGCCTTGTGCGCGCCGTCCCAGCCGGCGAGCTGCTCGTTCTCGACGCCGTCGATCACGTCGGCGACCTCGCCGAGCCGCACGACGCCGGGCGTGTTGTTGATCGGCGCGGTGAACTGCGCGGCCGCACCGGTCGCGCTGCCCGCGTTCGGAATGCCGGTGCCGGTCGCGCCCGCGGTCACCGCGTTGCTCGCGCTCGTGGTCGCGCCGTTCGACGCCGTGATGATCAGCGGCCGATACGCCGCCGCGTTGGTGAGCTGGTCGTCGGTCTGGAGCGCCCAATCGAGGCGGGGACCATCCAGGTTGCCCTTCGGCTGGTTGACGTTCGCCGCGACGATCGCGTTGCGGACGTCTTCGATCGTCAGGTTCGTGCCGGCGAGCGCCTGCGGATCGACGCGCACGCGAACGGCGGGCTTCTGACCGCCGCCGATCGTCACGAGGCCGACGTGATCGACCTGCGCGATCTTCTGCGCGAGCACCGAGTCGGCGTAGTCGTCGACCTGCGCGAGCGACAGCGTATCCGACGACACGCTGAGCGAGAGGATCGGCTGATCGGCCGGGTTCGCCTTCGCGTACGTCGGCGGCGCCGGCAGCGTGCGCGGCAACAAGTTCGATGCCGCGTTGATCGCGGCCTGGACGTCTTGCTCGGCCGCATCGATGTTGCGATCGAGCGTGAACTGCAGCGTGATCTGCGAGCTGCCGAAGCTCGAGATCGAGGTCATCGACGCGAGCGACGGCACCTGGCCGAACTGACGCTCGAGCGGGGTGGTCACGCTCGATGCGATCGTGTCGGCGCTCGCGCCCGGCAGCGCGGTCGTCACGATGATCGTCGGATACTCGACCTGCGGCAGCGCGGCGACCGGCAGCTGCAAGTAGCCGGTGATGCCCGCGAGCAAGAGGCCGACCATCAGCAGCGTCGTCGCGACCGGCCGCCGGATGAACGGCTCGGAGATCGAGCTCGTCGATGACTCGACTTGCGGATTGCTCATAGCGCCTTGTGATGCTTGGTGGCGCTGCCGGTACCCGAGCCTGTGGCCGAGCCGTCGCCACTTCCGGCGGCGCTACCGGCGCCCGGCGCGTTCTTGTCGCCGATCGAGACGTGGCCGCCGTTGCGCAGCTGGCTCGCGCCTTCGGTCACGACGCGCTCGCCGCCCGCGAGGCCCTTGCCGACGACGCTGGTGTCGCCTTGCGTGAGCGTGACGATCACCGGCGTCATCTTGACCGCGTTGCTATCGTCGACGACGTAGACGTACGAGCCGGTCGGACCTTGCTGGATCGCGGCGGCAGGCACGACGATCGCGTCTTTGATCGTGCGGACGAGCACGCGCGCTTTGACGAACGCGTTCGGCCACAGCGAGCGATTCGGGTTCGGCACGATCGCCTTCATGCGCATCGTCGCGGTCGCCGCGTTGACCTGGTTGTCGAGCACGGCGAGCGTGCCGGTCGCGATCTTCGCGGTGCCGTCGTGGTTGTAGACCTCGACTTCGACCGAACCGGCGGCGAGCGCCTCCGAGATGTCGCTCAAGTTGTCCTGCGGCAGCGTGAAGAACACCGCGGCGGGATCGATCTGCGTGACGACGACGATACCGCCGGCGTCGGTCGTATGGATGATGTTGCCGGCGTCGACGAGACGAACGCCGGTGATGCCGTCGATCGGCGACTTGATCGCGGCGTAGTCGAGGTTGAGCCGCGCGCTCTCGATCGACGCTTGGTCGACCTTGACCGCGCCCTCGGCGCTGCCCTCGGTTCCCGCCGACGCGTCGACCGTTGCCTGCGCGACGAGGTTTTGCTCGTGCAACGTCTTCTGGCGCTCGAGGTCGGCCTGCGCGGCCTTGAGCATCGCCTGATCGCGAGCGAGCGCGCCTTGCGCGGTGTGCAGCTGGACCAGGTACGGCCGCGGATCGACCTGCGCGAGCAGATCGCCCTTCTTGACGGTCTGACCCTCCGTGAAGTTCACGGTCATCAGCGGACCATCGACGAGCGTGTGCACCGTCACCTGCTGGAACGCGGCGACCGTGCCGATACCGTCGAGCCAGCGCGGATAATCTTTGCGCGCCGCGGTCGCGACCTGCACCGGGACGGTGCGGCCGCCGACGCCGCCGCTCTGCGCGTGCGAGCCTTTGTCAGCGGGCGTGCCGTGACCGCGACGGAGATACCAGATGAGCCCGCCAATGACGACAACGGCGATGGCGATGCGGATAAACCACGAGGTAGCGCGTGTCTTCATGGGCGTGCCTCAACAGCTTGACCATCGTTGAATGCGAGAGTCTTGCCGCGCGGTTACCAAGTGTGAAGTCGGCGCCGTTTGGGGCCAAATGTCGCGTGAGTTTCAGGCACTTACGCGATCACGAAGCGCTGTTAAGGAGCGCCGCTGAAGCCCGCCATCCACAGCAAGCCGAGCGCTAGCAGCACGACGCAGGTGAGCGGCCACATCCCGAGCGCGACCGCGAGCACCTCGCGAAGGTGGTGAGCGAGCGGCGTCGCGTCGTGATCGCGCGGTGGCGGCGCGAAGTGCTCTGCTCCCTTGCGGACCACGATCGCCTGAGGAACGCCCATGGTTTCAATATGCACCGATCGGTCGCGACGTGCACGCCTGCTCCCGCGAGCCGATCTTGGAAAAAACGTTACTGTGCGCACATGCCCGCCCTGTCGGACGTCTCGCTTGGGTTTCGAGCCGCGTACCTCGACTACGAGCGACTGACCGCACAACTGCGCGCGTGGGCGGATGCGTTTCCACAGGTCGCGCGCCTGCAATCGCTCGCAACGACTCCGGAAGGTCGCGAGGTCTGGATGCTCGTCGTCGGTCCGGATCCGGATCGAATTCGTCCCGCGGCGTGGGCCGACGGCAATGTTCATGCGGGCGAGCTCGCGGGCTCGAGCGTGGCGCTCGCACTCGCCGAAGATGCGCTGCGCTTGCACCTCGAGCCCGAGGCATTCGATCTGCCGGAAGCGATCGCGACGCGGCTGCGCGAGATCTTGTTCTACATCGTGCCGCGGATCTCGCCCGACGGCGCCGAGCACGTGCTGCGCAGCGGCCGGATCGTGCGCTCGGTGCCGCGCGACTCGCGGGTCGAACGCGGCACGCCGCGCTGGTTGCTCGGCGACGTCGACGGCGACGGCCTCGCGCTGTCGATGCGCGTCAAAGATCCCGGCGGCGAGCTCGTCGAAGCGCGCGGCTTCCCGGGTCTGCTCGTCGAGCGCACGCTCGAAGATGCCGGCCCGTTCTACAAGCTGTATCCGGAAGGCACGATCGAGCACTTCGACGGCAAGCGCATTCCGAGCCCGTTCTTCGTCGGCGACAACCCGATCGATCTCAACCGCAACTTTCCGTGGTCGTGGGCACCGACGCACGAGCAAGTCGGCGCCGGCCCGTATCCGGCGAGCGAGCCCGAGTCGCGCGGCATCGTCGAGTTCGCCGCGAAGCACCCCGAGATCTTCACGTGGACCAACTTCCACACGTTCGGCGGCGTGCTGATCCGGCCGCCCGGCCACACGCCCGACTCGAAGATGGATCAAGAAGACCTCGCGCTGTACCGCCAGGTCGAGGCGTGGATGACCGAGCACGTCGGCTATCCGACGGTGTCGGGCTACAACGAATTTCTCTACGAGCCCGACAAACCGCTGCGCGGCGATCTCGCCGAGTTCGCGTACAACCAGCGCGGCGCGCTCGCGTACACGATCGAGCTGTGGGACCTATTCAAGCGGCTCGGCATGGAGCGGCCGCCGAAGTTCGTGCAGTACTACGAGCGTGTCTCGCGCGACGACGTGATCAAGCTCGCGTGGTGGGATCGCGACGAGAACGACGGCCGCACGTTTCCGAAATGGCGCGCGTTCGAGCATCCGCAGCTCGGCTCCGTCGAGATCGGCGGCATCGATCCGCGCGTCGGGATCTGGAATCCACCACTGCACGAGCTCGCGCGTGTGTGCGCCGCGCAAGCGCACGTGTTCTTCCGCGTCGCGGCGCTCGCGCCGAAGCTCGAGATCGCGAAGCTCGATCGCCAACGCGTCGGCGACGGGCTCACCCGCGTCGAGCTGCGCGTCGCCAACACCGGGTACCTCGGCACGTACGGCGTGCCGTCGGCGCGCCAGCTCGACTTCAACGAGCCGATCTACGCGACCGCGACCGCGCAGCGCTGCGAGTTGCTCGGGGCGTCGTCGAGCCATCAAACGCTCGGTCACCTCGACGGCTGGGGCCGCGGTCTGCACACGAGCGCGAACCTGCCGGCGTATCCCGGCACGCGCGGCACGACGAACGCGGCGTGGGCGACGTACCTCGTTCGAGGGGCCGGGGTGCTCGACGTCCGGATCGGTAGTGCGCGGGCGGGTTTCATCACGGCGCGCGTCGAGGTCTAGATGACGACGTACGCGATCGGAGATATCCAAGGCTGCAAAGCGACGCTCGATCGCCTGCTCGCCGCGATCGACTATTCGCCGTCGCGCGATCGACTGTGGCTCGTCGGTGATCTCGTCAACCGCGGTCCGGCCTCGCTCGACGTACTGCGCTGGGCGATCGCGCAAGGCAGCGCGGTGACGACGGTGCTCGGCAATCACGATCTGCACTTGCTCGCGCGCATCGCCGGCGTCGCGCCCGAGAAAAAGCGCGACACG
>DASXEF010000744.1:0-6614 GCA_036490255.1 Kofleriaceae bacterium | reverse complement strand
AAAGGCAGCGTGATCGGCAGCGGCAAGATCTTCGGCGAGATCGGTCTGCACTTGTGCGTGTACGAGCGCCGGCCCGACGTCGGCGCGGTCGTCCACGCGCATCCGCCGAACGCCACGGCGATCGCGAGCGCGCGCGGCAATCTGATCGAGACGCCGTTCATCGCAGAAGCGCTCGTCTCGCTCGGAGCCAAGATCCCCAAGCTCGAATATGCCCAGCCGGGCGAGCACGCAAAAGCGGCGCTCGCGCCGTGGTGCGAGCTCGTCGACGCCGTGCTGCTCGGCAACCACGGCGTGATCGCGTGGGGCAAAGACTGCGAGACGGCGCTGCTCCGGCTCGAGCTCGTCGAGCATCTCGCGAAGATCGCGATCGCGGCGCAAGCGCTCGGCGGCGTTGAACCGCTGCCGCACACCGCGATCGCACCGCTGCTCGCCGCACGCGCGAAGGCAAACCTCGGCCGCGCCGCCGACCGCGCGGTCGAGTCGGCCGATCACTTGCTGTCGACGCGGTTGCCCGCCGGCGCACCGGTCGTCGCATGCGCGCCCGCGCCCGGTGCCAGCGTGGCGACGATCGCGCCGGGCGGCGCGAAGCTGGCCGACGTCGTGCGCGAAGAGATCGTGCGCGCGTTGCGCGGCTCGTGACGCCGGCGCCGACCGCGCGGCTGCGATTTCGCGAGTGGCGCGACGACGATCTGGCGTTCGCGCGCACGCTGTTCGGCGATCCGCGCGTGACCGCGCTGGTCGGCGGCCCGTTCGACGACGCGCAGATCGCCGCTCGGCTCGCCGCCGAGCTCGCGACGCAACGCGACTATGGATTCGCGTACTGGCCGATCGCGCTCGACGGCGACGACATCGGCTGTTGCGGGCTCAAGCCGCGCGACGCGACGTCGCTCGAGCTCGGCTATTACCTGCGGCCCGAAGCGTGGGGCGGTGGCTACGCCGCCGAAGCGACCCGCGCGGTCGCCGCGTATGCGTTCGAATCACTCGGCGTCGCCGAGCTATTCGCGCTGCACCATCCCGAGAACTACGGCTCGGGCCGCGTGCTCGAGAAGGCCGGCTTCATCTACAGCCATCACGAGCTGTATCCGCCGACCGGCTTGATGCATCGCGGTTACGTGCTGCGCAAGCCGATCAGCGGCCCGTGATCACGCAGCCGCCGTCGTTCGGGCACGTCGCCGCGAACGGGCTCGCATCGATCACGTCGTACTGCGTGTCGCCATGCAGCGGCGCGAGCACGTCGCGCACGCCGGCCGGCAGCTCGACGACGAGATCCGGCGCGTCGCCGGTGCGCGCGTGCAGGCGGACCTCGAGCGGCGTCGCGGCCTCGAGATCGCGCGTCACGTGCAGCACGCGCGTGTGCGCGACCGGAACGTCCGGCGGCGCGACGTCGCTGCCTGGTGCCGCCGGCGCCGGCGCCGATGGAACGATGACCGACACGGTCACGCACCCCGCATGCGCGCAGCGCGCGAGCTCCGGCCAGCGCCCGACGCGGAGTGCGAGCTGCGGCGATCGATCGCGCGGCGCGACGTAGTACGCGTGGTGTGGCCAATCGGCGACGACATCGAACGGCGCGAAGAAGTCGAGCCCGAGCGTGCCGTCGAAGAAGCGCGCGTTCGACGGCAGCTCCGTGCGGTCGACGTAGCGCGCGACCGCGACGTGCTCGTTGACGGCCCCGCCGAGCTCGGCGCGCACGTCACCGGCGATGCCGAGCGTGCGGCGCGCGCCGGTCGCGTCGTACTCGATCGCGGTCTTGGTCGGCTCGCCGAGCGCCGAGCGCAGCCGCGTGATCGCCGAGCCGAGCTGCACGCTCAGCGTGGCGTCGCGGCCATCGATCTTCGCGTGCACGAACGGCAGCTCCGCCTTGTTGTCGGTGATGCCGGCGCGTCCGTCGTATGCGGTGTAGACCGGCGTATTGGGCTCGTCGGGCTCGTCCAAGTTGTCGAGCGGCAGCGGGCTCGCCATCGGCGTATAGGTCGACGTCGGGTTGTAGTCGATGCGTGTCGCGCCGGCGGGCGGCGTGAACGTCGACGCGACCTGCAGCCACGCGACGCCGCGATCGCGATCGAAGCCGAACACGAGCGAGTCGGCGATGACGTTGCGGCCGAGCACGCCCATGATCGGTCGGCCCGAGGCCGACAGCGTCTCGTGCGGCACGACGACGGCGCGGCGCACTTCGACATAGAGGTTGCCGACCTGCAGGTCGCGCAGCTCCGCGTTGAAGCGAATGCGGCGCTCGCCGTCCTCGCCCCACAGCCGCGTCGAATACCCGCGATCGATCATGAGGTGCGCCGCGATCGCGACGCGCTCGTCGATCACCGTCACGTTCGCGTCGGGATCGATCGCGAACAAGAACGGACCTTGGCCCTTGAAGTAGACCGGCGTGACGAGCAGACCGTCGTCGAGCGGATCGACGAGCGGCAGCGTCCAGCGCGTACCTTCGGAGAATCCCGGCGGCGCGCCGACCGAGCACGACGTTGTGACGACCGTGATCGCGATTGCGAGCCAGCTCGAGATCCGCATGCGTCGACGATAACGAAAACGCGGAGAGAGAGCTTCTCTCAATGTTAACAGTCACATGAGACGTCGGGTACGCGCGTGCGACACCGGGTAACCCGCGTATCGTGACGTCGTAGAAGCCACATGCGTTTCGCATTCATCGCGCTCGCCGCGTGCGCCACCGCGTCGTCGTCTCCGGCACAGGTGACTGGTGGTGCGCCGGTCGTGATCGAGCTGTTCACCTCGCAGGGTTGCAGCTCGTGTCCGCCGGCCGATCAGCTCGTCGCCGATCTCTCGCGCGCGGGGCAATCACGCGGTCGCGCCGTCGTGCCTCTCGCATTCCATGTCGACTACTGGAACAACCTCGGGTGGAACGATCCGTTCTCGTCGCCGGCGTGGACCGCACGCCAGCAAGACTACGCACGCGCGCTGAACGACCGCTCGGTCTACACGCCGGAGCTCGTCGTCGCGGGCGGTGCCGGCATGGTCGGCTCGCAGAGCGGCCGCGTCGCCGATGCGATCGCGCACGCGCCGCTCCAGCGCGAGCTGCAAGCGACAGCCACGTGGAGCCCGACCGCACTATCGATCGACGCGCCGGCGATCGCCGACGCGCAGCTGTTCGTCGCGGTCTGGGAAGACGCGCCGAAAACCAGCGTGCCGAGCGGCGAGAATGCCGGCAGCTCGCTGGTCTCGGACCGCGTTGTTCGTGCGCTTGCACGCATCGATGGCCCGACGCATGTGGCGCTCGACCCGAGCTGGAAGCCGGGCGGCGCCGTCGTGTTCGCGCAGCGCGCCGACCGTCATATCGTGGGTGCCAAAGTCATCGCGCAACCCGCACAAGTACGGTGACGACGGCCCCGCGTCCATGGTACAGCCGCCGCCGTCATGCGCTCTGCTATCGCTCTGACCCTCGTGACCGCGCTCGTGCCGTTCAGCACCGGCTGCTTCCCTCATAGCGCTCGCAATCGCGCGATCGCCGAGATCGCCGAAGGCGCGGTTCTGGTCGGTGGCGTGGTCCTCGAAGCGACCGTGACGACGACCGCCGACTGCCAGTCGATGCTCGCACCGCCGCTGAACTGCGGCGCGAACGGCACGCGCAACGGCGCGATCGGCGTCGGCATGATCCTGACCAGCTTGGTCGCGTTCATCGCGACGATCTCGAGCGCGGAAGAGCAGGAGAACTCGCCGATCGTCACGACCACGCCGAAGCCGGCCGCACCGCCGTCGATGGCTCCGATGCCGATGCCGACGCCGGCGCCGGCTCCGATGCCGCCGTCCGAGCCCGCTCCGACCGGCTCGGCCGCGTCGTTGATGCACTTCTAAGCACCCAGCTTGCCGGACCCAGCTTGCCGGACGACGTCGCGTAGCGAGCCGGCGATCTAGCCAGCCCGCGAGCCGGCGATTTACCAGCGATCTAGATCGACCCGGTCTTGCGGCTGACGTGCCGGCCGTCGCGCTGGCATAGCTTGCTGCCGTCGTAGACTGGAACGTGGCGTGCCCAAGCGTGGCTCGAGCCCGATCCGGACAGCCCGAGGAAGTAGCCTTTGCGGCCGACGAACAGGTCGAGCCGGTTGCCGTCGATGTGGCCGCCGGTGTCGTCGGCGACGACGCAACCGTCGTGGACATAACCGCCCCACGGCGGTCGGCCCGGCATCGTTCGGCCTTCGAGCAACGGGACGTAGAGCAGCGTGCCGAGCTTGACGACCTTCGGATCGACCGCGACGGTGCGGAACGGCTGGAGTGGATGGCCAGTGCCCGCCGTGCCCCACTGGTTCTGGGTGACCTTGAAGCACGTGCGTTGTCCGACCGGATGTCCGCATGCGCAGCGGCCCCAGATGTTGAGGACGCGGCCGTCGTTGAGCTTGCCGGTGCCTTGAATCGCGAGCTGATTCGCGAACTCCGGGGTTACTTGCGCGATCTCTTTGCAGCTTTGCGACTCGTAGAGGGTCACGCGCGCATCATTATCGACCGCTGCGAGCTCGGTCTGGTCGGTCTCGTTGTCGTTCGCCGGCGCCTTCTTGGGCGCGACCTCGTCTTCGCCGATCACGTAATAGAAGGTGATGTTGAACTGGCCGAGCGGCTTCGGATCATCACTCGAGCGATCGGGCCGCGCGACGGTCGCCGCCGGCTTGTTCTCGACCGTTTGGATCGGCGTCACGGTCGGCCCTTGGCAGCCCATCGCGAGCAGCGCCGCCGACGCGAGACCGCCAAGACCATTGATGATTCGCGCCAGCAGATCACGAACCGCGCTGCCGATGCTGGCAGCGATAGTTTGATCAGCTGTCGCGGGTTCCGTCATCGGGCTTGCCGAGCGTAACCCGGACGTTCCGGGAGTACCGAGCAGAGCGAAGCTAAACTTCGTTCAGAAACGCGCTTGCAGAGTGGCGTTCACACCGAGCTGGTTGAACTGTCCGAACACGTACTGGAACGGCGCATTCGGGCACGCCTGCTCGGTCGAGCAACCGACGCGCTGATAGGTCGTCTGGTTGCCGTCGTAGCTGTAGAAGACCTCAAGCAATGCCGAGTAGATCCGGCCGAACGTCAGCTTGGCCGTGCCCTTGATCGCGAGCTGCGGAACGGCGTCTTTGCCGACCGGCAAGATGGTGATGATCGTGTTGACGTTGTCGTTGCGGATGACCGCGGTCGACGTGCCGGCCGCGCCGGTCGCGCCGCCCGGGATCCCGTCCGGCGAGGTCAAGGTCGCGGGCTTCTCGATGCCGGCGATCGCGCCGAGCGTCAGGAAGTCGTCCCAGTTGCGATCGAGGCCGACGGCCGCGAACAGATCCGGCGACGTCTTGTAGTCGGCGGGGAAGTCCTCGTAGGTCGGCAAGCTCGGGGTCGAGTGCAGGATGAACGCGAGATCGCGGTAGCTGGCGTCGAAGCGCAGGCGCCAGCGGTCGATCATCACGCGGACGTTGACGTCGCCGGCCATGCCGACCTGCACGTCGGTCGCGCCGGTCTTCTCGGGGTCTTTGAGCGTCTGGCCAAGGACCGTGAACTCGGACATCGCGAGCCACGACACGCCGTTGCCGTACTTCACGGGGTCGAACAGGCCGCTGACCCGCTCGTTGTTGTACTTGTAGAGCTTGTAGTCGATCGACGACTGGACGGGCATGCCGTCGTGGAGCGCGATCTGGGCCGAGGCGCCGAACAGGCGCACCTTCTGATCGTCGACATCGACGAGCTCGTTGTAGCCGCGGTCGAAGTAGCCGCCGTTGATCTCGAGCCGGACCAACGGGGTCGGATCGATGCCGGCGCCGGCCAGGAACGCGAGCGCCGACTTGTCCTCGGCGGTGCGCTCGTCGAGGATGACGGCGCTCTTCGCGCCGACAAACGCGTAGCCCATGTTGTTGTCGTACTGGATCTTCATGCCCGGCGTCGCCGAGTTGGCACGGCCGTACTCGGGATCGCCGCCCCACGACAGGCGGTAGCTGTAGCCGAGGCGGAAGCGATCGGCCGAGACCGGGAATACCGTCAAGCTGACGCGGGTCGGGTCTTTGTGATCCGGGTCCTTCCAGTCCGACAGCACGATGTACGAGCCATCGTCCGACAGGCTGATGTTGCTCTGCGACAGCTCGTTGATGCGGAGCACGAACGCCGTCTCGGCGTCGAAGTGACCTTTGTGGAAGTCGCGGTACATCACCGCGTGCGACAGGGTCTCGAAGCCGGAGTACCGCGTGTCGTAGTTGTCGAAGAACAACACGCCGAGCGAGTTCGGCGTGCCGAAGCGCCAACCCGGAACGCTCGGGATCGTTTCGCCGGGCGAGACGAGCAGGTTCTCGTTGGTCAGCGTGAACGCGAGGCGGGTGTCCATGAAGCCGCTCGAGCCCGACAGATCGGCGGGCGAGCTCGCAGACGTCGTCTCGGTCGCTTCGTCCTGGCGTGCAGCGCGCTCCGCGGCGTCTCGCGCGGCGCGGTCGTTGAGGATCTTCGCGAGCTCGCGATCGACCAGCTCTTTGACGTGCGCTTCGTCGTAGTTGCCCGGCCCGGTACCACCGACGCTGGGTTTGCTCTCCGCCGAATCGGATCCGGACGGCTCGCTCGGCTCGGGCTGGGCGCTCGCGATGGCGGGGATGCCGACGATCAGCGTCAGCAAAACGAGTCTCGAGAGTAGACGCATG
>DASXEF010000728.1:0-4517 GCA_036490255.1 Kofleriaceae bacterium | reverse complement strand
CGACAACGCTGTGGCGAGACCCCATAAGGCGCGGACGACGTGGCCGTATCGCTCGACGAGAGGACTCGACTCGGTTTCGGAGAGCAGCGCCAGTCGCTGCGCGAGCCCGAGCAGGTATCGGGCCTCGTTGGCCGAACCGAGCGCCACGACGACGAATCGCTGGTAGTCCCGTGGCGACGAGCGGGAGGCGCCCTCGACGAGGTTGCACGCGACAGAGACGGCAGCGCGTCGCACCTGGCTCGTCAGGCCGAACCGCTCGTCCGCGGGGAACGCTCGTGTCACTCGATACACGTCGGTCACCAGGTCATCGGCGAGCACGAACGCATGCAACCTGCGCGGATCCCGAATTGGAACTTGCGCCACCGTGCGCCGAGCCGCTGGTCTTCCCTGATCCCTCATCCCTGATCCCTCATCCCTGTCCTCAGTCCAGCGTTCCGCTGTCCGACAGCTTGCCGGCCTCGCGCAGCTCCATGCGGACCGCGCGCTCGAGGTGGTCGTGCGACAGCTGCGCGTTGCCGTCGGCCGCGAGGAACGCGGCGCGCAGCGCGGCGTTGCGGATGTAGCCGCCGCTGAGCTGGAACCGCCGCGCGAGCGCGCCGAAGTCGATCGCGCCGGCGACCGGCGCCTGCGGCGGGATGTGCGCGCGCCACAGCTGCTCGCGGAGCTCGTCGTCGGGGAACGGGAACGTGACGCGGTAGGTGAGCCGGCGCTTGAACGCCGGATCGATCGAGCCGCCGAAGTTGGTCGTCAGCACGGCGACGCCCTCGAACGAGTCGAGCCGCTGCAGCAGGTAGTTGACCTCCATGTTCGCGTAGCGGTCGACCGACGACTTGACCTCGGTGCGCTTGGCGAACAGCGAGTCGGCCTCGTCGAACAGCAGCATGACCTGGCCGTCCTCGGCGGCGTCGAACAGCGCGCCGAGGTTCTTCTCGGTCTCGCCGATCCACTTGCTGGTGATCCGCGACACGTCGACTCGATAGACTTCGAGCCCGAGGTCGCGCGCGATCACGCCGGCGACCATCGTCTTGCCGGTGCCGGCGCTGCCTTGAAACAGTGCCGTGATGCCGCGCGCCGTCGTGATCGCGCGGTCGAAGCCCCACTGCTCGTAGACTTGCTTGCGATGGCGCACACGCGCGGTCAGCTCGAGCAACGAATCGGTGATGTCCTCGGGCAACACGACGTCGGCCCACGTCGCGAGCCGGCTGACGCGGGTCGCGGTCTTGCCGAGCCGGTTTTCGAGGTGCTGGCGAACCGCGTCGTCGAGCTCGCGCACCCACGCCGCGGCGTCGGTCGGCACGTCGGGGCGCCGCGACACCTCGATGCACACGCGCTCGATCGTGCCGGGGCCGACGCGATAGCGCGCCGCGAGCTCGCTCGGATCGGAGAGCGCGATCGCGTGACGCGCGAGCGCGGCCGTCCACGTGATCACGCGCTCGCGCTCGTTGCGCGACGGTATGTCGAGCAAGAGATAGCCGGGATCGAGCGGGATCTGAGCATCGGCGGGCAACCGCGTCGCCACGGGCCCGGGATGGTTGCGCAGCACGGCCATCAGCTGCGTGCGCAGATCGGGATCGTCGACGCCGGCGACCTCGAGCCCGTCGACGCACGGCACGAGCCCGCGCAACATCGCGCGGCGCAGCGCGCCTTCGAGCACCGTCGCGAGCTCGCCCGCTTCGCGCGGCACCGCCGCGAGATCGATCACGCCGAGCGAGCGGCCCGCGCGCGCGGCCAACGCCGCGAGGAGCGTGTGGCGACCGACGCCGGTGCGGCCGCGCACGACCATGCGCAGCGGCTCGTCGTCGCGCGGCGTGCCGAGGTAGCGCAGTGCACGCGCGATCAACGCGCGCGGCAGGTGCAGCTCGTCGAGCTCGCGATCGACGCGGCGGACGACGAGATATTGATCGGGCTCGCCGTCGGCCGGCTGGTTCGTGATGTAGCGGATGACGAGCGGATCGACGGTCAGCCCCGCGAACGGACGATCGCCGGTGCCGACGTGAACCAAGCCGAATCGGCGCAGTGGGCGATCGCCGTCGAGCTCGCGCGCGATCTCCGGAATCATGCCGCTGCCGAGTAGCTGGCCGAGCAAGAACTCGTCGACGAGCGCGCGGCCGGGATCGTGGGCGAGGATGCCGTAGAGCCGTGCGAGCTCGCCGCGCAAGCGCGGGGCAAGGATCACGAGCAACAGATCGATCGCGACCGGCGACAGCGCGAAGTCGCGCGCGAGCACGTCGAGCGGCGTCAATCGGCCGCCGCGCTCGAGCCGCGCTTGATCGGCGATCGCGCGCATCGCGTCGAGCTGCGCGTTCGCGCGCTCGAGCTGGTTGACCGCGCGGCCGCTGACGATGCGCAACAAGCCGGCGACCTCGTCGACGAACGGCGGCTTGGTCTTGTCGGGTTCGACGATGCGGCCGACGTCCCACGCATCGGCGATCGCGACGTACGCGCGCGCACCGACGAGCTGGAGCTCGAGCTCGACCGATCGCGAGATCTCGCTCGACGTCGCATCGGGTTTGACCGAAACCGGCACGAGGCGCACGAGCGGCGCGTCGGGAAACGGCGTGTCGGCGACCTCTGGCATCGGGGCGACGGGCTCGACGACCGGTGGCGCGACGCGCTCGACGACCGGCTCGACCGCGACCGTCGCGTGACCGTTCGTCGCGTGGCCGTCGCCGTCGGCGAGCGTCGCGGCTAACGTCTCGGGCGCGACGATGTCGAGGCCGTTCGCGTTCGCGAGCGCGACGCGCTGGAATGAATCGTCGATCGCAAATTCGATCGTGCCCGGCGGCACGACGAGCTCGCGCAGATGGCGACCGAAGCGCAGATCGAACACGTTCAATCGATCACCGGAGCGCGCGACCGCGATGCCGCGCCGGCCGGCGATCGCGAGCCGATCGACGTTGGGAATCCGCAGCACCGCGTGCTGCGCGCCGTCGCTCACGGCCGCGATCGACAAGCGCAGCTCGCCGGTCGGCTCGCCGTTCGCGCCCAGCCGCTGTTGCGCGAGCGCGAACAACCGGCCTTCGAGCACGAGCTCGGCATCGGCGACGCGCGCGCTCGGCTCGCCAAGCGGCTTGCGCCACGCTTCGCCGATGGTGCGCCACATCCGCAGCTGGCCGGCCTGCCACAGCAGCCATCGACCTTCCGCGATCGGCAAGATCACATCGGCGGGGATCGGCGGAGTCGTGCTCCGCAGCGCCGACGGTCGTGCCGCGTGCCAGATCGGAATCTGCG
Organism: Kofleriaceae bacterium; assembly: GCA_036490255.1. Taxonomy (GTDB): domain Bacteria; phylum Myxococcota_A; class Polyangia; order Haliangiales; family Haliangiaceae; genus JABFXX01. Next base: position 1,286 of record DASXEF010000728.1, on the reverse strand, counting down.
GTGCGGTCGACGACTGCAAGATCCGACCGTCGGGATCGAGGTAATCGATGCGCTCGGTTCCGCGCGCGCGACCATCGCTCGCGGAGATTCGCTCGAGCCGATCGGCGAACACGACCCAGAGCTCGTCGCCGACCGGCGCGACATCCAAGAAGCCTTGGATCTCGACGCGAAATTTCTCGCGGCCCGATGCGTCGAACACGGCGACGGACGGCATTTCCGCCGCCAACAGGTCGCCCCGCGGCCCGAAGAATCGCAGCACGCGCCGCCGACGGTCCGTCACCTCGCGGGAATCCTAACCCGAACGGGATGCGGATCGCGGAGCTACAGCGCGTCCATCGTCGGGCCGATCGTGCCGCTGTCGGGCATGAAGTTGGCGTCGGGAAATGCGTTGGTGCCGGCATCGGCCGACGGATTGTGCGGGCCGACACCGCCGCCGTCGACGCCGGGCGGCGGATTGGGTGGGCCGTCGCCGAGCTTGCAGCTCGCGAACGCGAACGCGCACGCCGCGGCGATCGTGAGCGCGAGCGCGCTGAGAAGTCGCATGACCCGACTCCACAGCAAGCGACGATCCAGCCGCTAGTTGACGCCGCGACCTACGAACAAATCGCCGGGCTCGACGCCGAGCGAGCGCATCGCGGCGTCCCACATCTCGTCGGGCGGCGTCTCGAACACGAGTTGTGGATCAGCCGCCGTGTGCAGCCACGCGCCGCGCGCCATCTCGTCGGCGAGCTGCCCCGCTCTCCAACCCGAGTAGCCGAGGAGCAAGCGCACGTTGCGCGGCGGATGATTGGCGATCGCGCGCAGCCGCTCGGGCGACGTCGACAGTGAAATCGTCGACGTGATCTCGATCGTCTCGCGGCCCGTCGTCACGGCGAGCCCGACCGGCTCGTGCAGCACCCAACCGGTGCTCGGGCTGACCGGTCCGCCGGCCCACACGACCGCGGCGTCGTCGCCCTGCCACGTCATTTCGAGGCTCTCGAGCAGCTCGCTCGCCTTGATCGGGCTTGGATGGTTGATCACCAGGCCGAACGAGCCGTTGTCGCCGTGCTCGATCATCAGAATCACCGCACGCGAGAAGTTCGGATCTGCAAGCTGCGGCATCGCGAGCAATAGCCCCGGCGCGAGATTGCTCGACTGCACGCTCAGAGTGTTCCGCAAAACGCAGCCGAGCGCCGCAACTTTTCGCCAGTGTCCGAGATCACGAAGGCTGATGATGCGGTGCGCGTTGCTGCAGCGACGGATCCGATGCACCGTCGCGAGCGTTGAGATCGTCGCTGGATTTCGGC
>DASXEF010000396.1:0-3385 GCA_036490255.1 Kofleriaceae bacterium | reverse complement strand
CGTCGCCCTCAACCTCGGCGAAGGCTCGCGCAATACCGCCGGCAATCAGCGGCTGCGATTCGACACGGCACACGGCAGCGCGAACGAGGTGAAGGCCGCGCTCGCCGTTGCGGCGTCGTGGGGATGGCTCGCCGACACATCGCAGCAGCTCGCGATCTTGGATCGGTTGCTCGCGTTGCTATGGCGGTTGACGCATGGACCGCGCCGTCAGTGACTCAAGCCGCAACACAGTGCGAGCAATCGATCGAGCGTCTTGCGAACGTTCGCGTCGTCGAGCGTATAGCCCCACGCGAATGCACATTCGAGGCAGCCGAGCATCTCTCGCGCTTCGCCGTGCGCGTTCTCCCAGGCGCGGCGTTTGTTGCCGGCTTTACGGCGCTGGCCCTCGGCGAGATTCGCGACGGTGTTGGTTCCGGCGCGCCGTAGTTGATCCGCGAGGTGAGCATCGTGCTGTTTGATCCTCTCGACGATCGGGCGGAGCTGCGTGATCACTTCCAATGCGACTTGATATGCGACGAGCATGAGAATTCCTTTCTGCCCCGCTCCTCGGGACCTCCGAGGTCGGGGTGCGCTCTCGCTCTCAAGCGCGCCAAGCGCACGCGCCGTGACGAGCGGCTCAGCAGAACGATCGTGTTCGCGCGAACGTGCGCGCGTTGCGGCGGGCGTTTGCAAACGTCGGCCGTTGTGGCGCTCGGCAAGGCGCGATGCGCGACGGCGCGCGAGAGCGAGCGCACCCCGACCGAGGTCCGAGCGCCGACGCCGACGCCGACGCCGAAACCGTTCCTGCTCCTGCTGCCGTTCCTGCTCCTGCTGCGGTTTCGGCGACGGTTACGGTTTCGGCGACGGCTGCGGCGACGGTTGCGGTTTCGGCGACGGTTACGGTTTCGTGCCGACCGCGCCGGTTAATTCTGAAACTTCGCCTTCCACTCGTCGTACGGCATGCCGTAGATGATCTCGCGCGCCTCGGGATCCGAGATCTCGACGCCGCGATCGGCGGCCGCCGCGCGGTACCACTTCGACAAGCAGTTGCGGCAGAACCCCGCGAGGTTCATGACGTCGAGGTTTTGGACGTCGGTCCGTTCGCGAAAGTGCTCGACCAGGCGGCGAAACGCAGCCGCTTCGATCGCGGTGCGCTCGGCTTCGGGAATCTCGGCCATAGCCGCTGCATAGCATGTGGTATGAGCGGGGCATGGACGGCGCGCCCGAGCCTGTTACAGAGCCCATGCCGTCGGCGACGTTGCCCTCGTCGGTGACCACGCTGACGCGTGGCGACACCACGTTCTATGTCGTCGGCACCGCGCACGTGTCGCAGAAATCGGTCGACGACGTGCGCACGACGATCGATAGCGTCCATCCCGATGTCGTCTGCGTCGAGCTCGATCAGGCGCGCTACGACGCGCTCACCAAAGACAGCGCGTTTCGCGAGCTCGACGTGTTCAAGGTCGTCCGCGAAGGCCGCACGTTGTACTTGCTCGCGCACCTCGCGCTGTCGAGCTATCAGCGGCGGATCGGCAAGAGCCTCGGCGTGCAGCCCGGCGCCGAGCTGGTCACCGCGACGAAGACCGCCGCGAAGCGCGGCATTCCCGTCGAGCTGATCGATCGCGACATCAACATCACGCTCAAGCGCACGTGGCGCAACCTCGGCATGTGGCGCCGCGCGACGCTGTTGTTCTCGCTGATCGGCGGCGACGATGGCGACGCGAACACCGATCCGATCACGCACGAAACGGTCGAAGGCATGAAGGAGCAGCAGGCGCTGTCCGAAATGCTCGCGGAGCTCGGCAGGCAGGTGCCCGAGATCAAGGGCCCGCTCGTCGACGAGCGCGATCAATATCTCGCGAGCAAGATGCGCGACGCCGGCGAAGGCAAGAAGACCGTCGTCGCGGTCGTCGGCGCGGCGCACGTGCCGGGCATGACGCAGCAGCTCGACAAGCCGATCGATCGCGCGAACCTCGAGCTCGTGCCACCGCCGGCGCTGTGGTGGCGGATCGCGAAGTGGGCGGTGCCGATCGCGTTCTTGGGCCTGCTCGCCTGGTTCGCCCGCGCGCAAGACTCCGCCACGTTCGCGCGGACGATGCTCGCGTGGATCATCCCGACCTCGATCGGTGCCGGATTGTTCACCGCCATCGCGGGCGGGTCACCGTTTTCTGTGATCTCCGCCATGTTCGCGTCGCCGATCGCCCGCGTGTACCCGCTGGTGCGCACCGCCGTCGTGGTCGGGCTCGTCGAGGCGTGGCGCCGCAAGCCGTCGGTAGTCGATTGTGAACGGCTCCCCGACGACACGCAGACCGTGAAAGGATTTTTCAAGAATCCTGTAACAAGGATCCTGATCATCGCGTCGGCCTCGGGGCTGGGCGCCCTGCTCGGCTTCGCCGTCGGAGTTGGCTGGGTTGCGACGCGAATCTGAGCGATACTGCGCCGCATGATCAATCGACGCGATGCGATCAAGCGGATCGGCCAGTTCGCCGGGGCCGCTGCGATGGCGAAGTACCTCCCGGCGTGTAAATCCGACGACAACGGCCCGGTCGGCATCACGACGTGGGTCTTCATGATGCTCGAGAACCGCTCGTACGATCACTATCTCGGCGCGCGCGCGATGATGGGCAAAGGCGGCAACGGGTTCCCGACGACGTACACGAACACCGATCTCACCGGCACCGTCGTGACGCCGTTCGAGCCGAACGTGAACCAGCTGTGCGTCGTCGACCCGCCGCACGGCTGGGACGAGCTGCACAACAGCTGGAACATGGGCGCCTGCGACGGCTTCCTCAAACAGTTCCAGACCTCGGACTCGACGACCGATCAGAGCGTGCTGCAATACCTCACGTCGACGGAGCTGCCGATCACGTGGGCGCTCGCCGACGCGTACACCTCGTGCGACGCGTGGTTCTGCTCGCTGCTCGGGCCGACGCTGCCGAACCGCGCGTACTGGCACTGCGCGACCTCGTTCGGCATCGGTCCCGATCCGAGCTCGACCGAGAGTGCGAACGCCGCGATCCTCGACGCGTTCTCGAGCGGCGTGCCCGTGCCGACGATCTACAACAGCCTGCACGACGCGAACGTCGATTGGGCCTACTACTACGGCTCGCTCGCCGTGCTGTCGCTGCTCGGCAACCCCGGTCCGTATCAGCTCGACCTCGGACCGAACGACGGCACCGGCAACATCCGCCGCTTCGGCGACTACCAGAGCCAGGCCGGTCAGTTCTTCAAGGATGCGGCGGCGGGCACGCTGCCGCCGGTCGTCTACATCGATCCGTACTTCTACCTCGACGACGATCACCCGCCGATCCACCCGATCAACGGCCAGCAGCTGATCGCGGCGGTGTACACCGCGCTCGCGAAATCTCCGCAGTGGAAGAACTGCATGCTGGTCATCGCGTACGAC
>DASXEF010000386.1:0-7831 GCA_036490255.1 Kofleriaceae bacterium | reverse complement strand
GTCGTACGCGGTCATCCGCGGCATCGGCGAGTCGGTGCCGCCGGCGCCACCGTTGCCGCCCGGGCCGCCGAGGACGTCGTCGGCGGTCTTCGACGCGCCGTAGAATTCCTGCGTCTCGGTCGCGAGCCGCTGGTCGAGCACCTTTTGCTCTTTGCGCAGCCGATACAGATCGGCGTACGCCGCGATCGATGCGAACGCGAGGATCGCGAGCGCGCCGGCGCCGAGCGGGACCAGCTTCGCGCGCAAGAACGACAGATCGACCTTGAGCGCGAGCGCGCCTGAGCGCAGATCGAACTGCGGCCGGCCGCCTGCGCAGTCGTACGCCATGCCGATCGTCAGCGCCGAGCTCTCGATCGGCAGGTTCGCGACTTGCGGCGCGAGCTTCAAGCCCGCGAGCGCGGTGGCGTCGTCTTGCGTCAGTCGCCACGTCGGCACGCCGAGCTTCTCGGTCATGAACGCGCCGAGCCCGCGCAGCCGCGAGCCACCACCGACGAGCAAGACGGCGACCGGCGCGAAGCCGGTGCGCGCGCGACACGCCGCGAGCGTCTGGCGCAGATCGCGTGCAAACGGATCGAGCTCTTTGACCAGCACGTTGTGGATGCGCGTCCACGCCTCGCCGACTGCCGGCTCGACCGTCGACGCGATGAAGCCGTCCTTGTGCTTCGCCTCTTCGGCCTGCTGGAAATCGAGGTGCTTCCAGTTCGTCGCGATCGCTTCGGTCACTTGCTTGCCGGCGCGCGCGATGCTGCGGCTGAACACGGCCTTGCCGGCGTGGACGACGACGACGTCGCTGCGCACGTGGCCGATGTCGATGATCGCGACCGGACCGTCGATGCGGGCCTGCGCGAGCGACGGCACGCGCTCGACGAGCTTCGCGGCGGCACCGCCGACCGGCAAGATGCCACGTGGATCGAAGCCGCAGCGCTTTGCATCCTCGATCAGCTGCTCGGCGCGCGTCTTGCGCATCGCGTACGTCAGCACGCGCATGCCTTCGGCGGGCGGCGCGACGCGACCGCGCACGAGCTCGCCCGGCTCGATCGGTTTCTCCGGCGGCGCCGGGATCGGCTCGTACGCGTAGACCATGTCCTCGAGATCGACGGGCACGACGCTCTCGAGCTCGCCGCCGACCGCTTTCTCGAGCTCGGCGCGCCGCAGGTTCTTGAAGCCGAACTCGACGATCTGCGTGAAGACGGAATCGCCGTCGACGCCGAGGTAGCCGGCTTCGTCGCGCAGGCGCAGCTCGTCGACCAGCGTCGCGAGCGTGCGGGTCGCGCGCGCCTCCACCGAGTCCTCGCCCGGCGGCACGACGCGCTCGATGACGTTGACCAGCATCGCGCCGCGCAGGCCGGGCGTCGCGATGACGACCTTCACGCTCCACGCACCGAGATCGACGGCAAACACTCGCGAGGCCATTTACTCTTCTTTCAGGAAGACCCACGCGCCGTTCGGCATCGGTGGCTTCCGGACATTTTGCGGGACGACCTTGGTGTCCCAGATTCCGTCATAGGTCGAGCGGATCGGCGGGAACACGGGCATGCCGTTCTTGTCGACGGCCTTGCGCGTGACCTCACCCCACGCTCGAACGTGATACGTGCGTCGCGGTGAGGTCGTCGCGATCTGCGCGAGCTTGCCCTTGTCGAGCACGAGGCCGATCTGCTCGCGCAAGCCGGGCAGCCCCGACACCAGCGCCGACGACGCCGCGCTGCCCTGCATCGAGCCCGTGTCGCTCTTCGCGATCGATTCGACCGCGGCGCCCGGATCGGCGACGAACGTGATGAAGTCGTTGAGCGTCAAGAACGTCTCGCCGAACTGCTTCGCCTTGCTGACGTAGCTCGCGAGCAAGAACAGCCGCTTCGGATCCAAGATCACCGGATCCTGCGGGTTCTTCGCCGACAAGTAGAGGATCGCGGCGATCAGCTGCGTGTTGTCGAGCGCCGCCAGGTTCGTCCTGCAGCCGCCGTAGACCGTGAGCGAGCTCCCGAACAGGGTCCAGAATCGATCGTCGACGCCGCGCACGAGCTTGAGCTCGCCGGTCGTGTCGATATACGTGTTCTTCGCGAAGTACGGATCTTTGAGCGCTTCGTACTGGTAGTCCTCGGTCGTGCCGCGCGTGCGCAGGTTCGAGGTATCCGAGTCGATGTAGTCGATGATCGCCGCGGCCTGGGTCTGGCGGTCGCGGTGCCAGCCGTCGGCGGCGTTGTCGTCGAACACGTAGTCGTACGTGGGGAAATAGATCAGCGCGCCCAGCATCGCGTTGACCGACTGCCACGACGCGTCGACGTTCGCGCAGTTGACGTTGATCTTGTTGTCCTCGGTGCCGATCGGGCCGTCGAAGCCGCAGCGACCGACGTCCGCGCCGAGGCCTTTGACCTGACTCGGCGTGAAGCCGATCGACGCTTCGACCTCGTCGGGGCTACCGCAAAACGGCGTGATCAGCTGATCGGCGTAGTCGGTGAGCTGGACCTGACCGCGCAGCGCCTTGATGTTGTCGATGCGCGACTGCAGGCGGATCACGATCTCGGCCAGGTTGAGCGAGCTGCGCGCGAGAAAGTGCGCGACGACCTGGTCGCGATAGTTCGCGGCGGCCATCAGATCGGTCGAGGTCGACGTGCCGAACTCGTTCGAGATCACGAGCGTGATCGCGATCGCGATCAACACCGCGACCAGCGCGATGCCGCGTTGTCGCTTGCGCGTCCTCGGTCTATGTCGACTGACAAAAATCATGTCGGTGAGAAGTTCAGCGCTTCTTGCATGAGGATGCGGGCCTGGCTCGTCAGCTTGACGTCCTTGCCGTCGGGTCCCGCGACGATGATCGTGATCCGCACGCGATACGGCAGGATGCCGCGCTGGCCGTCGGCCTGCGTCGTGTTCCAGTTATCGACCCACTCGAGCGTCTTCCAGTTGAACAGCTCGATCTTGACCTGCTTGACGTCGCTGACGAGCACGTCGTACTCGCCCGGCTCGAGCTCGGGCGGTTGATTCGATTCGCGGCGCTGCTCGCGGCGCACCCAGTTGACGACCTTGCCGTTGTCCTTGTCGACGTACGGCAGGTACTCGATCACGGTCTGCTCGGACTCTTTCGCGTCGGCCCACAGCACGCGATGCGACAGCGTCGAGAACCGCACGCTCGGGATCGGCTCCTCGGGCTTGACGATCATCATCGTGCGCGGATGCGCCTGCGTCATGTCCTCGTTACGCGACAGATACGCGCTCTCGAAGTCGGCGACGACGCGAGCCATCGCCGAGCGCAGCTCGTGGTTGCGCTCTTCGAACGCTTCGATCGACGTGCGCGCGGTTTGCGTGTTGCGGATCGTGGTCCACGCGAGCGTCATCATCATCGCCATGATCGCGAGCGCGATCATGACCTCGAGCAGCGTGAGCCCGCGCTGGCGAATCCTCACGACGAGCTCCCCATGTGCAAGCCGGTCGAGTGCGTCGTCGTCGTCGACGAGGCCGATCCCGCCGAGCCCGAGCCGCCGCTGGTGTCGCCGACATCGGTCGACCCCGCGCCGTTGAGTACCTGATCCATCGCCTGCGGATCGGTGAAGAACGCGACGAGCTTGACCTCGCGATCGACGCCCAAGACTTTGTACGCGACGGTCAACGTGACCTTGCGAACCGAGACTTTGAGGATCTGCTGGAACATCGTGTACTGCGATTGGATCATCAGCGCGGCGTTGCCGCCGAGCACGCCGTTACCGCCCGACGTGCCGCCCGCGCCGAAGCCGCCCATCATCGACAACATGCCGCCGAGCGCGCTGTTCTGGAACTTGCTCAGCGGATCGTTCGAGCCCATGCCGAGATCCTGCAGCGTGCCGAACCCCGAGCCGAGCAGCGACGGTCCGGCCGAGCCATACGCCGAGCCGAGCGCCGCCGCCGAGCCGAGCGCCACTTGCTCGCCGTTCGCCATCTTCTGCAGCACGTCGAACGACGGCATCTCGACGATCTCGACCTTGTACGCGTACGTGAGGTCGGGCCAGCCCTCGACATCGAACGGCTTCGGATCGAGCTGCGACTGATCGGTGTCGGAGAAGCCGTCTTTGAGCAGTGTCTCTTCGATCTCGTACATCTTGCCGCGCGCGAGGTCGGTCGCGATGCCCATCATGTGCGCCGACTGCGAGCTCTGGATGTTGCCCGCGGTCGAACGCATCAGCACGACGAGCGCGAAGCCGAGCAACGCGAGCGCGACCATGACCTCGAGCAGGGTGAAGCCACGCTGTTTCATTGCAGCCCCGCGCCTCCGCCCTTGTTGGTGTCGTCGCGCTTCGCGTCCTTCTCGTTGATCGCGTTGCGCATCATGTGCTCGTTGACATCGGCGACCACGCCGTCCTTGAGCTGGACGCGGCCGGTGAGCCCGAAGACGAGCACGCTGAACACCTCGCTGCCGTCGGTGACCTCGACCACGGCTTTCTCCGACGTGCCGTTCGGGAAGAAGTAGATCGCGACGTCGCCCTTGGTGACGCTGTCGTCGCGATGCTGAACCCAGATCTCCTTGAACTTGACGCCCTTGTCGTCGCGCAGCTTGCGCGCCCAGCCTTTGCCTTGAGCGTCGCCGGTGATGCCGTCGTGCGCCGGTGCGCACGCGCGGTCGTTGACGTGATGGCCGGCGAGCGCGGTCGCGCGCTTCGTCGCTTCTTCAGGATCGCTGATCTGCAACGCGTTCGCCGGCATGCCGAGCAGCTGGTTCTTGCCGCGCTCGAGTGCGCGTTTCTTCATCTCGTCGTCGGGCCGCGTCTTCTCGTCGAGCACGATCGTCGTGCTGCCCTTGCACTCCTCGACGACGTACGTGCCCTTGTCGAGGTCGATCAGCACGCGATACAGGCCGCCCATCTCGACCGCCAGCGAGCTCGCGCGCTTCATGACCGCCGATAGCTCGGTCGAGCCCTCGACGAGATCGGCGCGCGTCAGCAAGCGAAAGCCCGAGCGCACGAGCACGGATGCCGCGGCGATGATCGCGAGCACGATCATCAGCTCGAGCACCGTCATGCCTTTATGTGCGCGCCGGAGCATCGCGTTGCTCTACTGGCCGTCCCAGCTCTTGATGTCGTCGGAGGTACCTTCTTTTTGGTCCTCACCGGCCGAGCTGACCGCGAGGCCCTTCGCGCCCGGCGGCAGCGTCTGACCGCAGAACATCTTGTAGTCGGTGCCCCACGGATCCTTGGTGTCCTTGTTGTTCATGTACTCGTTGAGCTCTTGCAACGAGTCCGGGCACGCCTTGCCGGGATGCTCCGACGCCCAGTGCGGATACGCTTCGTTCGCGTACTTGTTCACGGTCATCTTCGCGATATCGACGCGCGACGAGCTGAACATCTTCATGACCTTCGGACCGACGACGAGGCCCATGACGAGCGCCATGATCGCGAGCACGATCATGATCTCGAGCAGGGTCATGCCGCGTTGGGCTTGGCGACGTTTGCGATTGCGATTGCGATTGAACATTGGGCGTCTCCTCTTTGGCCTTACTTAGATCCGGACAGCGAACCGAGGTCCATGATGGGTTGCAGGATCGAGAACACGATGAACGCGACCGCGCCGCCCATGACGACGAGCATCAGCGGCTCGAGCAAGGCGGTGAACCGCGACAGCTTGGTATCGACTTCGGTCTCGTACGTGATCGCGACGCGCTCGAGCATCTGCTCGAGCTGACCGGCGCGCTCGCCGACCGCGGTCATGTGGATCATCGTCGGCGGGAACTGGCCCGACTTCTTGAGCGTGGCCGCGAGCGATTCGCCTTCGGTGACCGCGCGCTTCGCCTCTTCGATCGCATTCTGGATCAGCACGTTGCCGACGATCTGCTTGGCCGTATCGAGCGAGCGCAGCATCGGCACGCCGGACTGCAGCATCGTGCCGAGCGTGCGCGCGAACCGACCGGCGTTGATCGTTCGGATCAGCTCGCCGAGCGCCGGAATGCGCAGCACGAACGCGTGCCAGACCGGCTTGCCCTCTTTGGACGCCTTCCATCTCGAGAACCCGATGCCGATCAACACGATCGCCACGATGATCCAGAGCAAGTTGTGACCCAAGAACGCCGACGCGGCGATGAGCATTCGCGTGTTGAGCGGCAGTGTCTTGCCACCCTGGGTGAACATGTCCGTGATCTGCGGGATCACCTTGATCATCAACACGCACATGATGATCGTACCGACGACGATCATCACCATCGGGTAGATCATCGCGCCGGTGATCTTCGACTTGAGCTTCTGCGACGCCTCCAAGAAGTCGGCGAGGCGCGATAGGACTTCGTCGAGGTTACCGGCGAGCTCGCCGGCGCGAACCATCGACACGTAGAGCTCGTCGAACAACTTCGGATGCTTCGACAGCGCATCCGCGAGCGACATACCTTCGTTGACCGCCGAGCGAATCTCGGAGACCGGCGTCTTGAGCCGGACGTTCGCGATCTGCTCGACGAGCGCGCCCAACGCTTCCGACAGCGGAATGCCGGCCTTGATCAGCGTCGCCGCCTGGCGCGTGAATGCCGCGATCTCGACCTTCTTGACGCCGCCGAGCAAACCGCCGAGATCGACGTCGCGCCCGAGGCCGCCTTTCTTCGCGTTCGCCGCCTTTTGCGCTTTGCCGCCCTTCGACAGCTCGAAGCTGGTGACGAGCACGCCGTCCTTGCGCAGCATCTGGCGCAGCGTCTTCGGCGAGTCGGCGTCGCGGATGCCGTTGACCGACTTGCCGCTGTTGGCGACTCCTTTATAGGCGTACATCGGCATGGCTAGCGGACCTCCCGATCGTACTCGTACTCATACTCGTGCTCGTACTCGGTAAAACAAACCGCGTTGCGCCGTTTGGGCGGCACGCGAGACGTGATCAACGCGAATCCGCACGCGGCCGACGCGCACCGAGTACGAGTACGAGTACGCATTAATCACTGCTCTCCGCCGTCATCAGCATGACTTCTTCGGGCGTCGTCATGCCTTGAACGACTTTGCGTGCACCATCCATACGTAGCGCGACCATGCCGTCTTCGACCGCGGCATTTCGGATCGCACCGGCATCCGACTTCGCGAGCGACAACCGGCGCACCTTGTCGGTGATCATGAGCAGCTCGTAAATGCCCGTACGGCCGCGATAGCCGAGCTCGTTGCACTCGGGGCAACCGACCGGCTCGAACACCGTGCCGACCGGCGGCGGGTGCATGCCCTTGACGTCGGGGAAGCGATAACCGCCGGCGAAGAAGATTTCGGGATCGAGGCCGAGGTCGGTGAGGATCTCGTTCGACGGCCGCACCGTGCGCGCGCACTTGTAGCAAGGCTTGCGTACCAAGCGCTGGGCGAGCAGGCCGACGAGCGAGCTCGCGACCAAGAACGGCTCGATGCCCATATCGACGAGGCGCGTGATGCCGCCGGCGGCATCGTTGGTGTGGACGGTCGAGAACACCAAGTGGCCGGTCAGCGACGCGGTGATCGCGACCTCGGCGGTCTCGCGGTCGCGAATCTCGCCGACCATGATGACGTCGGGATCTTGACGCAAGAACGAGCGCAGCCCGGACGCGAACGTCAGGTCGATCTTCGAGTTGGTCTGAGTCTGCGAGATGCCTTCGAGCTGGTACTCGACCGGATCCTCGACGGTGAGGATGTTGATGTCGGGCGAGTTGATCTCCGACAGACACGCGTAGAGCGTCGTCGTCTTGCCCGAGCCGGTCGGCCCGGTGACGAGCAAGATGCCGTGCGGGCGCTTGATGATCTCGCGGATGAGCAGCAGCTGATCGTTCGCGAAGCCGATGTCGGGCAAGCCGAGCAAGACGCTCGAGCGATCGAGCAGACGGATCGTCACGCTCTCGCCGCCGGCGGTCGGCGCGGTCTCGACGCGCATGTCGACGTCTTTG
>DASXEF010000992.1:0-3754 GCA_036490255.1 Kofleriaceae bacterium | reverse complement strand
AGCTCGCCGGCAAACGCGTGCTGGTCCCGCGGTCGGAGCAGGGCAGGCCCGAAGCGGCCGCGATCTTGCGCGCGGCCGGCGCGGATGTCGTCGAGGTGATCGCGTATCGCACGATCGCGACGCCGATCGACGGCAACGCGCTCCGCGATGCCGCGGTGTGTGTGGTGTTCGCACCGTCGCAAGTCGCCGCGCTCGCGAGCTACGTGCGGCTCGCCGACGCGACCATCCCGTTCGTCGCGATCGGCGAGACGACCGCGGCGGCGCTCAAAGCGACCGGCGTGATCGTCGCGGTCGCCGACGAGCCGACGCCGGAGGGAATAGCGCGCGCGGTCTCGGCGGTGTATCCATCGCGAACATGAACTTCCCCGATTACCGGCCGCGCCGGATGCGGCGCACCGAGAACCTCCGCCGCATGATCCGCGAGACGCGCCTGGCGCCCGAGGACTTCGTGTATCCGCTGTTCGTCGTGCCGGGCTCGGGCGTTCGCAAAGAGATCAAGTCGCTGCCGAACATCTTCAACCTGTCGGTCGACAAGGCCGTCGAGGAAGCGCAGATGGCCGCCGATCTCGGCATTCCCGGCGTGATGTTGTTCGGGATCCCCGAGCGCAAGGACGCGGTCGGCTCCGAGGCGTGGAAGGACGGCGGCGTCGTGCAAAAGGCGATTCGCGCGATCAAGAAGGCGCGGCCCGAGCTGATCGTGATGGCCGACGCGTGCTTCTGCGAATACACCGATCACGGCCACTGCGGCGTGCTCCACGACGGCGAGCTCGACAACGACGCGTCGCTCGAAAACTTGGCGCGCACCGCCGTGAGCTACGCGAAATCCGGCGTCGATGTCGTCGCGCCGAGCGGCATGCTCGACGGCTTCGTCGGCGCGTGTCGCGAATCGCTCGACGAGGACGGCTTCGATCAGGTCGCGATCATGGCGTACTCGGCGAAGTACGCGAGCGGCTATTACGGCCCGTTCCGCGACGCCGTCGATTCGGCGCCGCAAGAAGGCGATCGCCGCGGTCATCAGATGGATCCGGGCAACGTCGCCGAGGCGCTGCGCGAAGTGCACATGGACGTCGCCGAAGGCGCCGACATCGTCATGGTCAAGCCCGCGCTCGCGTACCTCGACGTGATCCGCGCCGTCTCCGACGAAGTGAACATGCCGATCGCCGCGTATAATGTCAGCGGCGAGTACGCGATGATCGAAGCCGCCGCGGCGAACGGCTGGATCGACAAAGACCGCGTCATCCTGGAGACGCTGCTCGGCATGCGCCGCGCCGGCGCCGACATCATCATCAGCTATCACGCGCCGTACGCGTGCAAGCTGCTCGCGAAGCGCTCGTGATCTACAAGTTCGTCGAGCTGTCGATCGTCACCGACGAATCGCTCGAAGAGGTCGTGAACTTGTGGGTCGGCAAGGGCTGGCAGCTCGAAGGCATCCGCTTCGTCGTCGGCGAAGCGTCGCGACGGCCGCAGATGGCGTTCGTCAGCTTCGTGCGCGACGTCGAGCCGAGCGAGCCACACGGTCCGCTGTCGCCGCCTCGACTGGTCAAGTAGCTTCGAACGCGTAGAAGCGGTTGATCGCGCGGTTGTTGAGCCAGCGCCTGTCACCGTGGGAGATCTCGCCGTCGCGGAGCTGGCGGCGCAGCACCTTCTCGCGCTGCGCGAGCTTGCCGACCTCCTGCATGAAGCGGTCGGCGGTCTTCTTGTAGAGCGTCGGCCGCGGCTTCTCGGCGAGCAAGTCGGCGTAGTCGACCGGCTGACCGAACACGATGATGATCGCGTGATCGGTGCGCGCCTGCGGCGTGTAGTTCTGCGCGATGTCGCGCGCGACGTTGTTGCCGAGGCCGTGGATGAACACCGGCAACACCGTCGGCTTGCCGACGAGCGCGAGCTTGCCGACGCCGGGCTGCGCCGGCAGGAACGTGTAGGGGTCGGGACCTTTGCCGCGCGTGCCTTCGGGATGCATGCCGAGCACGTTGCCGCGGCCTTGCAGCGTCGCGACCATCTTATCGAGCGCGTCGTCGTTGAGCTGACGGCGCTCGGCTTGGCGATAGATTGGTGGGTACATCGCCCCGCCGGCGATCGCGGCGTTGACCACGACGCCGAGCGGCTTGTCGTAAAAGAAGTTCGCGCGGACCGGAAACGACAGCCGCTTGGCCCACTGCACCTTCATCATGAAGCAGGCCAGCAACATCGCGTACTGATCGAAGAAGCTGCGGTGGTTCGAGACCAGCATCACGCCGCGCTCGGGCTCGAGGTCGAGCAGCTCGTCGAGCCCGTCGACGAGCATTCGGTCCGCGATCCCGGCGCGAACCCACACGTACGAGAGCCCGCGCAACAACTTGTTCTGCAGCCACTTGCCTTGTGGCGTGTTGTTTGCGGCCTCGCCGAACTTGAGCGCGAACCGCTCCATTGCGGTCAGGGGAAGATCTTCGGCCGTCGCCATCGTCTTTGGCACCCCAATATCACGGGCCGCAGCGTTGACGCGCTCTTACCAGCCTCATATGTTTCGCCGGCTCGGTCAAAGGCAACACCCCGATGTCACTCGAATTCTCCGCCGACGCCCAGAAGAAGATCCAGGCGCTGTGCGAGCGGTACCAGGTCTCTGGATCCAAGAAGCCGGTGATCATGGCCGCGCTTCACCTCGCGCAAAAAGAGCACGGCCATCTCTCCGATGACGCGCTCCGCCTCGTCGCGCGAACGTTGGATCTGCCGTACGCGCACGTCTACGGCGTCGCGACGTTCTACACGATGTACCGGCGCGAACCGTCGGGCACGTCGACCATCCGCATGTGCACGAACATCTCGTGCATGCTGCGCGGCGGCTACGAGGTGCTCGAGGCGTTCGAGCAAAAGCTCGGCGTCAAGCCCGGCGGCACCAACGCCGCCAAGACGATCACGCTGATCGAAGAAGAGTGCATCGCGGCGTGTGCGAACGCGCCGTGTGCCGTCGTCGGTACGAAGTACTACCTCGACATCCAACCCGGCGACGTTCCCAAGATCGTCGCCGAGGTCGAGGCGAATCCGCACCCCGAATCGGAGGTGGTGTGATGCCGACTGATCGCGATACCAAGCTCGTCACGCGGCACTTCGGCAACGAAGACGCCAAGACGCTCGCCGGCTACGAGAAGCTCGGCGGCTATCAAACGCTGCGCAAGGCGCTCGCGATGGCGCCCGCCGACATCACGAACGAAGTCAAAGCGTCGAACCTGCGCGGCCGCGGCGGCGCAGGATTCTCGACCGGCGTGAAGTGGACGTTCGTCCCGCCGAACAGCAAGCAAGTCCACCTCGTCTGCAACGCCGACGAGTCCGAGCCCGGCACGTGCAAAGACCGCGAGCTGATGTACTGGGATCCGCACTGCCTGATCGAAGGCATGATCATCGCCGCGCGCGCGCTCGGCGCGGTCCACAACTTCATCTACATCCGCGGCGAGATGATGCGCGAGTACGTCGTGCTGCAGAAGGCCGTCGACGAGGCCTACCAGCGCGGCTACCTCGGCAAGAACATCCTCGGCACGAGCCAGGAAGTGCACCTCACCGTGCACCGCGGCGCCGGCGCGTACATCTGCGGCGAAGAGACCGCGCTGCTCAACTCGCTCGAAGGCTTGCGCGGCCAGCCGCGGCTCAAGCCGCCGTTCCCCGCGGTGAAGGGTCTGTTCGGCAACCCGACGATCGTCAACAACGTCGAGACGCTGATGAACGTGCCGTTCATCCTCGACAAGGGCGGCGCGTGGTTCAACGGGCTCGGCATGGGCCGCTC
>DASXEF010000906.1:0-1996 GCA_036490255.1 Kofleriaceae bacterium | reverse complement strand
CGATCGCGAGCACGATGACGAACGCCGGCGCGTTGCTCGGCACGCCGCACTTCATGCCTCCGGAGACCGCAGCGGGCGAGCCCGTCGACGCTCGCGCCGATCTGTATTCGCTCGGCTGCATCTTGTATCTGTTGATCGAAGATCATCTCCCGTTCGAAGGCGAGTCGTTGCCGGACCTGCTCCAGCAACACGCGCATTCACCGGTGCCGCCGTTCCAGCACGCGCCGCCCGAGCTCGGTCGCGTGATCGAGCGGCTGCTCGCGAAGACTCCCGGCCAGCGCTACGCGAGCGCCGCGGCCGCACGTGCCGCGCTCGAGCACGCGCTCGCGCAAGATCTGCTGCCGCCGACCGTGCGCGTGTCGGCCACGTCGTTGCCGACGAAGCGCGCGACCAAGCGGCGATGGCCGCTGTTCGCCGGCGCCGGTGGCGCGATCGCCGTCGGCGTCGCTGCGGCCATTGCCGTCGGTGGCGGCGGACCGGCGATGCCGCCTGCGCCGGCAAACGTCGCCGCGCCGGCCGCCGAGCCGACAGCGACACCGCCGGCGCCGACACCGACGCCGACCGCGATACCGACGCCGGCAGCGATCGCGGCACCGGCGCCGTCGCCCTTCGAGCCACTGTCGACCAAGCCAGCGACTGTTACCAAGCCGGCGCCACGCCTCGTGCGACCCTCGGCGCACACGACGTCCAAGACCAAGCCGGCGACCGAGCCGCCGCCACCGTTCTGATGCGCATCTCACTCGTCATCCTCGCCGTCGCGTCGAGCGCATGCTTCGACATGCCGCCGCCTCCACACGCGACGAATGGCAGCGATGCCGCGGTCGGCGGCGGTGACGCGGGCCCGCACGACGCCGATCCGTTCCGCAACGACGCCGCGTTCGGCCACGTCAACATCGTGTTCGTGTCGAAGGCGACGGTCGAGGCGGGCGTCCTCGGTAGCGCGGCGGCCGGCGACACGACGTGCGCCAACTACGCCGTGGCCGCAGGATTTCCCGGCAAATACGTCGCGTGGCTGGCGGACTCGACTCGCAACGCGGCGACGGCGCTCGGCAGCGCGCGCGGTTGGGTGCGGCCCGACGGGCTCCCGGTCGCCGACACGGTCGCCGATCTCGCGGCCGGCAAGATCTTCTATCCGATCGCGATCGACGAAGCCGGCAGCGATCACACCGGCGACCAAAACACGCTCGTCGCCACCGGCGCGAATCCAACTGGCTCGGCGACCGCGAACACGTGCGCCAACTATACGAGCCCCATCGGGCAGATCACCTGCGGCCTGCCGCAAGGGACAACGACGACCTGGACGAACACGCTCGTGACCAATTGCGCGGATCCGACGCGGTTGTACTGCTTCGAGGTCGACCTCGATCAAGAGGTCGATCCGCCACCGGCACCGCCGGATGCGCGCATCGCGTTCGTCAGCAAGAACGCGTTCTCGGTCACCGGTGGGCTGCCCGCCGCGGACTTGCAGTGCCAGACCGAAGCGACCGCGGCGTCCCTGCCCGGTACCTACGTCGCGTTACTCGCGACGTCGACGGCGAGCGCCGCTTCGCGCGTGACACCGGCGATCTACAAGCGCCCCGACGGCGTCACGATCGGTCCGCTGACCAACGCCATCATCACGCCGATCAACGTCACCGCTGCAGACGGGTACGTCGACGTCGACGTGTGGACTGGCGCGGCGAGCATCCCGGCGCCGTTCACGTCGGCGGGCAGCGCGTCGACCACGTGCGGCGACTGGACGAATTCGACGGTGAACGGCACGAGCGCGAGTACCGTCGCCGGCCCGTCGTACTTCAACGGCCAGCTCACGGTCACGTGCACGAGCACCGACAATCATCTCTATTGCGCGCAGCAGTAGCTAGCTAGATTGCGGTGCGATACGCCGACGTAAGTCGGCGAAATCCGATCGTTCTCGTCGGGGAAGCGCGACCGAAGCGTGCATTTTCCGGATCGACAGAGATCGCGGGATGTGATCAAAACGATGGATGACAGCCAA
>DASXEF010000856.1:0-3116 GCA_036490255.1 Kofleriaceae bacterium | reverse complement strand
CGCGCGCTCGGCACCGTCGAGCACCGGCACGACCTGCGGATGAAACCCGAGCGCGATGCGGACGAGCGGATGCGCGATCGGGTTCGGCCGATAGCGAATCGCCGGCACGACGATCCCGGTCACGCCGGCCGCCACCGCGCGCTGCAAGACCTCGGCGCGATCGAGATCGAACGCGGCAACGTCGAGGTGGCAGTGCGTGTCGATCATGACCGCGTGTAGGATGGCTGCGTGTCGTTCTGGCGGCAACTGGAGACGTGGTTTCAGACCAGCGATCGCAGGATCGCGATCTGGCTGCGCGCCGCGCGGTCGGCGTTGCTCGGCGAGATGCCGATCCTCGCGGCCGGCACGGCGCTCTACGCGATCATCGCGACCGTGCCGGCGCTCGCCGCCGCCGTCTCGGTGTTCGGCATCGTCGCGAACGCCGCCGATATCCAGAGCCACTTGCACGGCCTGTCGACGGTGATGCCGGCGCAAGTCGTGACGTTTCTCGGCGCTCAGCTGCAGCGCCAGGCCGAGCGCACGAGCGGCGAGCTGAGCTTTCAGTTGATCATCGGGCTCGTCGCCGCGACGATCTCGGCGCGCAGCTCCGCGCGCGCGCTGATCGATTCGCTCAACCGCGCGTACCGGATCAAGGAGACGCGCGGCAAGCTCGCGAAGTTCGCGTTCACGATCTTGATGGCGCTGGTGACCATCGTCGGCTTGATGGTGATGTTCGCGATCATCGTCGCGCTCCCGGCGGTGATCGCCGCTGCCGGCCTGAAAGGCTACGGGCTCGTGCGGATGTTGCGCTGGCCGTTGATGCTCGGGCTCGTGCTCGCGTCGCTCGGCCTGCTGTATCGCTTCGCGCCGTCGCCGCGACCGCTGCCGAAGCGCCATATCTGGCCGGGCGCCGGTATCGCGACGGTGCTGCTCGTCGTCGTGTCGTGGGTGCTGTCGCTCTGGGTCGATCACGTCGCGACGTACGAGGTCTTCTACGGCGCGTTCGGCAGCGTGATCATCTTGATCTTGTGGTTCTACCTGTCGACGATCGCGATCATCGTCGGCGGCTTCGTCAACGCGGAGCTCGAGCGCGGCGCGGGTGCGCCGGAGCCGGATCGGCACATGTACTGATGGATGTCGCGAAGCTTCGGTTGGCGGCGCAGCAGCTCGCGCCGAATGCGGCGGCCGCGACGCCGGTCGCGATCGTGCGCCACATGCTCGCGATGCAGGGCCAAGATCTACCCGGCGCGAAGTGGGCGATCGGCGTGCGCGTGCCAGGTGTGACGATCGGCGACGTCGATGCCGCCATCGCGGCGCGCGAGATCGTGCGGTCGTGGCCGTTGCGCGGCACGCTGCACCTCGTCGCCGCCGAAGATCTCAAGTGGCTGCTCGAGCTGCATGGGATGAAGACGCTCGGCGTCGCGAACAAACGCCGGCTCGAGCTCGGGCTCGACGACAAGGCGCTGCGCAAGATCCGCGACGTCGCCGAGAAGGCGCTCGCCGGCACGCGGCTGTCGCGCGAGGCGCTGATCGACGTGTGGAACCGCGCGAAGCTGAACGCCGAGCCGCACCGCGCGTACCACGCGCTCTGGCACCTCGCGCATCACGCGGTGATCTGCCAAGGGCCCGACGAAGAGTACGTGCTCGTCGACGAGTGGATCGGGAAGCACAACACGTACGACCGCGACGAAGCACTCGGCGAGCTCGCGCGTCGCTACTTCATCAGCCACGGTCCGGCGACGCCGGCGGACCTCGCGCGCTGGATCAAGTTGCCGCAGCGCGACATCAAGCTCGGCATCGAGCTCGCGAAGGGCTCGCTCGCCGAGCGCGACGGCATGTACATGGCGCCGGAGCTCGCGGCCGTGAAGTCGCCGCCGTGTTTGCTCTTGCCCGGATTCGACGAGCTCTTGCTCGGCTACGAAGATCGCACCGCGACGATCGACAAGGCGCGCGAGTCGAACATCGTGCCGGGCGGCAACGGCGTGTTCAAAGCGACGATCGTCGCCGGCGCTCGCGTCGTCGGCACGTGGAAGCGCAGCGTGAAGGCGAAAGAGATCGTCGTCGAGCCGCTGCTGTGGGGAGCGGCCCCGAAGGGGCTCGCCGAAGCGGCGCGCGCGTACGGTCGCTTTATAGGCAAGCCGGCGCGCGTCGCGTAAAAAAACGGCCGAGGGACCATTCCCTCGGCCGTTAGCCATCCTCGGACTCGAATCGAATTACATGCGCTTGCCGGTGAACGTCGCGGTCGCGAGCGGCGCCGACGCGGCACCGGAGTAGGTCAGCGTGCCGGACCACGCGCCGGTGTTGAGCTGATCGGGCGAGCCGTCGCCGTTGGTGTCGACGCCCTTCGCGGTGCCGTTCGCGAGGTCGAAGGTCAGTGCGGTCGAGCTGATGCTGTCGAGCTGCGAGTAGATGAGGTTCGCGCCGGCTTTGAGGCCGTCCTGGCACGCGGTCACGAACACGCCGGCGCCGAGGTCGATGCCGGTGTACTGGTCGACGGCCTGCTCGACGTACGTGCCGACCGAGTTGCAGTCGATTTCATCGGCGAAGAACGAGCCGAGGTCGGTCGCGTTGGGATCGATGAGCGGGATGATCGCGGCGTCGAGCGCGATGCGCAGGATCTTGCCGTACGCGAGCGGCAGCTGGTGCTCGCCGATCGTGACCTTCATGGTCGAGTCCATCGCGAACGGCACGCTGTTCACGACGACGTTGCTGATCTGGTAGTCGCTGAACGCGAAGTCCTCTTGCACCGTGCCGATCGTGAAGTGGACGCCGGTCGCGGTGTCGACCGCGGTGTAACCCGACGAGCTCTTCGTCACGACGTACGTCTCGTTGACGCCGAACTTCTTCGCGATGTCGCCGAAGTCGGTGCCGACGTTCTTGATGTCGGTGACGAACGTCGGCGCCCAGTTCAAGACGAGGTTGTTGAGGTAGCCGGAGACGAACGGCAGCGCGTCGTTCGCGAGCGTCTGCACCGTGCCCGACGGCAGCTGCGCGATGAGCAGCTGCAGCACCCATTGCGTCGGGTCGTTCGGATCGTCGGTCGCCGCGATGAAGTCGTTGACGATCGTGCCGACGGTGCCGGGCATGTTCGTCGAGACGTCGTACGTGCTCTGCACCTGGTAGTTGCCGGCCATGCT
>DASXEF010000849.1:0-6551 GCA_036490255.1 Kofleriaceae bacterium | reverse complement strand
CGGGTTGCGCAGATAATGATAGTCGTCGCCGTCCGGATCGGGATTCGTGACCGGGTCGTAGCCGGGCTCGTCGGCATCCGCGAGGCCGTCGCTGCCGACGTCGGAATACGGCTCGGACGCGCGCGTGACGACGGGCTCGCCCGGATCGCGCTTGCCGTTGCCGTTGAGATCGACCGCGAGCGTGTTCTCCGCCGGATCGATCTGCGGCACGCTCGGATCGAACACGCCGAGGCCGAGCGCGGTCGAATCGCCGCCGTCGCAGAACGTGATCACCGACGCCGAGCCGGTCGGGTTGAAGCGCGCGTCGTAGAAGTTGTCGAGCGCGATCGCGCCGTCGGAGCCACACCGCGCGGCCGAGGTCTCGGCGAGATAATCCGAGCCGACGCCGGGCGGCGCGTACGAATCATCCGCGTTGTAGAGCGCGGGATTGCCGAACGCGCGTGCGATGTCGCGCGTGCCCTGCATGTAGAACGTGCGATCGAGCGTGAGGCCGACGCCGCTGCCCGCTTGATAGAGCAGGTGCTCGAAATCTTCGGGCGTCTCGTATTGCTCGGGGTACTCGGCTGCGTCCGGGCACAGCTGGCCGAGCTTGCCGGATGCCGCGTCGCAGAAGCCGCCGTAGACGTAGTTGTAGACCATGTTCAGCGTGTAGGTCATCGACGGGCCGGGCTCGCCGCCCATGTCGGCGAACGCGTCGAACTTGTCGGGGTGACGCAGCGCGATCGCCATCGACGCGTTGCCGCCCATCGACACGCCGATGATCGCGTTCCACGAGAACGTCTCGGTGCGCGGCGTGCCGGCATCCATCGCGGCGACGACTTGATACGTCGTGAGCTCGCCGCTATCGAACGTGACGCGCGATGCGTACGTGTCGTCGTCGACGATCGCGCGGTTCGACACCGCGGGGAAGAACGCCTGGCCGTTCGGATGCTGCGCGACGATCCGCACGTGGCGGCGATCGGCCCCGGTCGGCAACCGCACGGCCTTGTACGGCAGCGTCAGCAGGAACGCGCGATCGGACCACGTGCCTTCGGCGCCGAACGCCACGGCCGGGCCGAGCGCGACATAGCCGTCGGGCACGATATCGGCCGCGCAGGCGATCGTCAGCGCGGCCGACGGGATCGTCGTGTGCGTGTCGGCGGCGATCTGCGCGCCGACGAGATCGTCGCCCGACGACGCGGTGACCGCGACCGGCGCGGTCATCGACAGCGTGCCCATCGTGCCGGTGCCGCACGTGATGTTGGCGTTCTTGGTGTCACCGCATGACGCGGTTACGGCGATCAGCGCGATCGCCAGAGCGAGCCCCTTCATGTGCGCGCAGCGTACACATAGGCGGCCGAAACTTCATCACATTCCGGCCTCGCCAAAAAATGGCCCGCGCGGCTCGGCGCCCCTAACGTCGGGCATACGGTGAAGATCGTTGCCGACACTCACGTCGCGCCCGCGTTCCGGCGTTGGTCCGCTCGGCTCGGTCTCGCGCTCGTCGTCGCGATCGCGATCGGATATCTGCCCGGCGAGGCACTGCGTCGCGACCCGCGTGCGGCGATGCTCGATGCGCAGCTGCACGTGCTAGAGGACGAAGCGCGTGCGCTCGTCGCCGGCAATGCCGCGCTCGCGCGCGAGGTCGAAGCGCTGCGCACCGACGTCGGAGCGATCGAAGATCGCGCGCGCGCCGATCTCGGCATGGTTTACCCCGACGAAGTCGTGCTGCGAGTGGAGCCGACGCCGTGAAGTCGACCGCGATGACGCGGATGCGGCGTGCGGTGCGCCGCGCCGGCAAGGTTTCGGTCGGCGCGTTCGCCGGCGCGCTCGCATGCGTGATCGTCGCGGTCGGCGGCGTCGACGGCGCGTCGTTGCTCGGCGCGCACGTGCCGCTACCGCAGGCGATGGTCGCGGTCGCGACGCTCGCGCTCGCGATCGTCGCCGTGGTCCGCCGCGTGCAGTTCTCGGCGCCGTCGGCGCGCGCGCAACGCGTGTCGATGTGGCTATCGGCGGCTGAAGATCTCGCCGACATCGAGCTCGCGCTCGCGCTGGTCGCAGGCGCGCACGTGATCATCGCGGTGACCGGCGGCCAGCGCTCGCCCGCGTATCCGCTGCTCTACGCGTTGGTCGCGTTCGCGTCGACGGTGATGGCGCGCCCGGGCGCGATCGCCACGCTCGGCGCCGCGCTGTTCCTCGAGGCCGCGTTGCTCGTCCGCACCGGCATCGACGAGATCACGCTGTGCACGATCGGCTTGCACGCGATCTTCCTCGTCGGCGCAGCGCTCGCCCACGCGGTGCTGTTGCGCGGCCTGATCGCGCGCTATCGCAAGCGGCGCGCGAAGCGGCTCGACGAGGAATTGCTCGCGCTGCGCGAGAGCGCTCGCGACTATCGCTTGATCGCGGCGGCGCTCGGACCGGGCTCGCGCGCACCGCGCACGCGCGACGAAGAAGAGCGGCTGCTCGCGATCGGCGGCGTCGGCATGATCGGCGACGCGACGAGCTGGGTGCTCGCGACCCTCAAGCGCTCGCTCGGCGCGCGCACGGTCGCGCTGCTGTGGGTCGAAGATGACGGCGAGCGCGTCAAGCTCAAGGAGATCGTCTCGGATGCCGACGACATCACCGAAGTGCCGCGGCTGCCGAACGCCGGCGTGCTCGGTGCGGTACTGCGCGATCGCCAGCCGCTGATCGTCGGCGCGACGAAGCCGAGCCAGATCCCGTATTACGCCGGCCAGCGCGCGGGCGTCGCGCTCGTCGCGGTGCCGATCCTCGAAGGTACGCACCTGCGCGGCATTCTCGCCGCCGATCGCGACGCCGCGTTCGCCGAAGCCGATCGCGATCTGCTGATCGATGCCGGCGGTCAAGTGCTGCGCGTCGTCCAGGCCGAGCAAGTGTTCCGCGCCGTCGAGCGCGCGAAGTACGAGCACGAGCGATTCTATCAAGCGACCGCGTTGCTCGGTCGCGCGCTCACGCCGGAACAGGTGATGGAGCACGCGTTCGATGCGTGCGCGGCGATCGTCGAGTTCGACGCTGCGGTGATCGCGCTGTACGAAAAAGATCGCGCGCGCCATCGCGTCGCCGCGGTGCGAATCGCCGAGCACGGCCAAGGGCTCGTCGATCGCGCGCAGCTCGAAGGTCTCGAGTTCAAGGACAACGCCGGGCTCGCATCGATGGTCGTCAAGAACCGGCACTATTTGCCGTCGGGCGGCCGATATGAAGAGATGCGCGAGGTTTCGGCGCCGATCTTTACGCGCAAGATCAAGCTCGACGATGCGAAGAGCTTGCTCGTGCTGCCGCTGCTCTCCGCCGACGAAGCGATCGGCACGCTCACGCTGCTATCGCGCAGCGAGAAGCGATTCGGCAAGGACGTGCGCGAGATGCTCGCGGTGATCGCGAACCAGGTCGCCATCGCGCTGCAGAACGGCTTCCTCTACAAGAAGATGGAGACGATGGCGACGACCGACGGGCTCACCGGCCTGACGAATCACCGCACGTTCCAATCGCGCTTCGAGGATCTACTGCAGCGCGCGCAGCGCCACGGCCACAAGGTCGCGCTGCTGCTCTGCGACATCGACCACTTCAAGAACGTCAACGACAACTACGGCCACCCGATCGGCGACGAAGTCCTGCGCCGCGTCGCCAAAGTGCTGCAGGAAGTGCCGCGCAAGATCGACGTGCCCGCACGCTACGGCGGCGAAGAGTTCGCGGTGCTGCTCGACAACGTCGACGTCATCCAGGCCAAAGCCGTCGCCGATCGCATTCGCCTCGAGATCTCGAAGGTCGTCGTCGAGACCGAGAAGGGTCCGCTATCGGTCACCGAATCGATCGGCGTCGCCGCATTCCCCGACGACGGCAAGGATCGCGCGACGCTCATCGAGCGCGCCGACATCGCGCTCTATCACGCGAAGCACACCGGACGTAATCGCACGATCACGTGGGCCGAAGCGCTGGCCGCGAAGAACAAAAAAGCGAGCTAAGGCTGGAAGCTCGCGAGCTCGTCGTCGAGCTGCGGCTCGCCGATCGAGATGGCGGTCATCGAGACCCAACGCCGCGTACCGTTCACGACGATCTCGCGCAACACGATCTGAGCGTCGATGCGACCCCAGCGCGCGTGAAACACGCCGTCGTGATCCGACGCGAGCGACTTGATCACGACCTCGTGCGCGGCCGAGCCCCACTGCGCACGCGCGCTGTCCTCGAATCCGGCGCGCATCGAGCGGAGCGCGAAGTCGAACGTCTTGTCGGGGCCGTCGAACGATCCGATGCTGAGGATGAGCGCCGCCTTCGAGCTCGCGTTGCCCCACGCGTACGTCGGGCCCGGGATCGTGGCCATCGCGCTCGTCGCGGCTGGGCTCACGGCCGGCACGAAGCCGGGCGGCAGCGCGGCGATCGAAAAGCCGAGCGTCGGATGGCGCAGGCGATTGCCGTCGAGGATGAACGGCGCGCGATCGGCGTCGGCGTCACCGTGCTTCGCGAATGACGAGGTCAAGTGCGGCAAGCTCGCGAGCGCGCCGACGCCGCCGGCGACGCCGACGAACGCGAGGATGCGAAGCGGCAACGACGTGCCGCGTTCGCCGAGATAGCCGTAGACGCCGCCGCCGATCGCGGCTGGAACCGCGAACGTGCCGGCGAGATGGCCGCCCTCGTAGGGCGCCATCGACGTGAACGACAGCACGGCGACTGCGACGACGACGATCGCCGCGATCGATGCGATCGCGACGGCGGCGGTCACGCGCGACCAGCGAACGACCCCTCGTTCGTTCACCGGCAGCGCTTCTCGCAAATTCGCCGGCCGTGGTCCCACCAACAATCGGTGCGACACGGCCGATGGCGCGTCTCCACGAAGCAACCCGTCGCGATGCTCGCGAAGAGCACCGCAACGATCGCGCCGCGGATCCGCGCCGTCATGAGCTAGTGGTTGGCCGCTTCAGCGGCCATGCGAACTTCTTCCTTCGCGTTGCCGATCAGCTCTTTCGCCTTGGCGGCATGGCCACCCATGTCGTACTCGTTCGCCGACTGAGCACGGTTGATGTGCTCCCACGCGCCGTTGAGATCGTTGCGCGCGGCTTCGAGGTTCGGGTGGCCGCGCAACGGGCCGGCAGCCAGAATGCCGCCGCCGAACGCAAGAATCGCCGTGATCATGATCAGTTTCATCTTCGACATGGTTCCCTCTCCTTAGTTAGTGCAGGTGCAGGTTGGCAAGCTCGTGTAGGCTAGGTCAAACGTCAGGCCGCACGAAGCGTGCGGGTTCACAATTGAACATATGTCGCGCCGGATGATCGCAATGACCGTCGGTGCGGCCGTGGTTGTCGTCGCCGCCATCACACTGGCCGTCTTGACTCGTCCTTCGGCCGAACCGTTAAACAAAACCGAAGCTGCGCCGATCGCACCGGTCGCGCCGATCGCGGCACGAAGTAGTTCGACGAGCGAGCCGCCGCGAGATTCAATCGCCGAAAACTCCGTCGGAGATCCAGATGTGGCAGGAGTTGGCAGCGGCTCCGACGGCGATCAGCTGCAGCGCCTCGATCAAGAGTTCGCGGCGCATCACTGGGCGAACGCGATCGCGGAGTGCTTGAACCACGAGGTCGCGATGACCGACGCGAAGGCGTGCACGATCTCGGCGTGCGGCATCCACGATGCGATGCGCGCGCGCATGTACTACGCGAACGTCGCGCCGGCGGATCGAGTCGTCGTCCAGGCCGCCTGCACCGACGCACACGTTGCGCTCGATCGCCATCGAATGTTCGGGCCGCATCACCTGCC
The DNA here is from genome assembly GCA_036490255.1 of Kofleriaceae bacterium. Taxonomy (GTDB): domain Bacteria; phylum Myxococcota_A; class Polyangia; order Haliangiales; family Haliangiaceae; genus JABFXX01. The sequence continues at coordinate 809 of DASXEF010000849.1, read as the reverse complement.
GATCCGATCCCCGCTGCGTGGCTCTGACGGTTGACACGGGTTGCCGGCGACGGGATCGTCCCGATGTGGCGGTCAAGAACTACGTCCTGGATACGAACGTCCTGCTTCACGACGCGCGCTCGCTGTACGCGTTCGCCGATAACGCTGTCGTGATCCCGATCTTCGTGATCGAAGAGATCGACACGTTCAAGAAGGACCAGTCGGAGCTCGGTCGCAACGCGCGTCAGATCGCGCGCTTGCTCGACGAGCATCGCAGCATGCCGGGCGGCTTGTCGCAGCCGCAGAAGATGTCGAACGGCGGCACGGTGCGCGTCGCGCTGTCGAAAAGCCCGGTCAAGAACCCGAGCTACGACTCGCGTTCGATGGACCAGCGCATCCTCGAGATCGCGCTCGAGGTTCGCGACAGCGATCCGAAAGTTCCGACGATCCTCGTCACCAAAGACGTCAACATGCGCGTGCGCGGCGACGCGCTCGGCCTGCAGACGGTCGATTACGAGCCCGAGTCGGTCTCGGTCGAAGAGCTCTACGCGGGCAATCGCGAGCTCGTCGTGCCGCCCGGCACGATCGACACGTTCTACGCGCAGAACAGCGTCGTCGTCGACGCGCCGGGTCTGTACGCGAACGAATTTCTGACGCTGCGGAACGACGAGTCGGGCAAGTCGGCGCTGTCGCGCTGGGACAAGACCGCCGGCAAAGCCGTGCCGGTCAAGAAGCTGCGCGAAGGCGTGTGGGGGATCAAGCCGCGCAACCGCGAGCAGCACTTCGCGCTCGATCTCTTGCTCAACGACGACATCAAGCTCGTCACGCTC
>DASXEF010000833.1:0-13108 GCA_036490255.1 Kofleriaceae bacterium | reverse complement strand
CGCCGGCGGCGTGTCGACCGAAGTGGCCGACTCGGCGCGCGCGCATCTCGATCTCGCGCTGTCGATCGACCCCGATCACGCCGCCGCGCACGATTACAAAGGCCGCATCGAGGCCGTGTTACGCGTCGACGAGACCAGCGCGTTGTTTCACCTCGAGCGAGCGATCGATCTCGCGCCGACGCGCGGTGAAGCGGTCGCCGCCGTCGAGTCGATCCTGGTGTTGCGCGGCGAGCTGCGCCGGCTCGAGCGCGTGCTCAAGCGCTTGTTGTTTCGCTTGCGCGGCAAGAACAACGCGATCGAAGGCCAGACGTGGCTGCGACTCGCGCGGCTCTATCTCGATCACCTCGACGATCCGCAAGCGGCCGCAGGTGCGATCGCGAACGCGCGCAAGCTCACACCGCGCGATCCCGAGCTCGCCGTGCTCGCGCAACGTGCCGAACAACGCGCGACCACGGCGTCGCTGCAGCGCGAAGGCTGGCACGAAGCACTCGGCGATCCGCGGTCGGGTGCGGCACTCGTGCAGAGCACCGTCGCCGCCGGTCACGCCGATGCCGCGTTCCTCGCGGCCGCGACAATGGTCGCGCTCGGCACCGCCGACGAATCGATGGCGGCGCTGTACGAACGCCATCGCGTCACCGGCGTGCGTTTGCCGAGCTCGCCGGTCTCCGCCGACGATTGGCTGCTGCTGCGCCATCGCGACGACACCGCCGAGCTCGGCGCGCTGCTCGAGCTCGTCGCGCCCGCGGTGCATGCACTCGCGCCGATGACGCTCGTCGATGCCGATCTCGATGCGAGCTCGCTCGTCGCGGAAGCGCAGCTACCGCCGGCGTTTCGTCGCGTGCGCGATCAGCTCGCGCAGGTGATCGGCGTCGCGCCGGCGCCGGTGTACTCGCGCGTCGAGCTCGGCGGCCAGGTCCACGTGATGGCGTGCGACCCAGCCGTGCTCGTCGCGGGCGACGATGCGCTCACCGCGCCCGAGCGACCCGAGCTGGTGTTCCGCATGGCGCGCGCGTTGACGTTCTTGTGGCCCGGGCGCGCGGTCGGCGCGTCGCGACCCGGTCGCGTGCTGCGTGCCGTCGTGCTCGCGGTCGTGCGCGAGACCACCAACAGCGAGCTCGGCCGCGACGACAAGCTCGCCGCGAAGGCCGACTTCGCGGTCGCCCAGCTGTCGCCGAATGCACGCGAGCAAGCGCGCGCGTCGGTGCTGCGCCTGCTGTCGCGGACCGGCGGTGGCCTCAACTTGTCGGCGTGGGCCAAGAGCTTGACGCGCACGGCCGATCGGGCCGGCATGCTGCTGTGCGGCGACATTCCGGCGGCCTTTTTGGGCGCTCGCGAGGCCGGCGACCTCGACCGCGACGCCGTCGAGTTCGCCTATAGCGCGTCGCACGTGACACTTCGGGCGCGGCTCAAGCTCGCGACCTGAGCTATACACGGCACGTGGACGATCACGAGCTGATCTACGACTGGAACTCGGTCGAAAAAGTCGCGAAGATTTCGCCGAAACGGCGGATCCAGTTCCTCGACGAGACGCTGCGCGACGGCATCCAATCGCCGTCGGTGGTCGATCCCGCGATCGCCGACAAGCTCCGGCTCGTCGAGCTCGCGAACGATCTCGGCATCGACACGATGGACATCGGCTTACCCGGCGCCGGCAAGCGCGCGGTCGAAGACGTCACCACGATCGCGGAGCACATCCGCGACGGCAAGCTGCGCGTCAAAGCGTCGTGCGCCGCACGCACGCACATCAACGACGTGCAGGCGATCGTCGACATCTCGCAGAAGGTCGGCATCGAGATCGAGGTGTTGTGCTTCATCGGTAGCTCGCCGATTCGCCAGTACGCCGAGGACTGGGACATCGGCCGGATGATGCAGCTGTCGGCCGACGCGATCGACCTCGGCCGCAAGTACAACTTGCCCGTCGCGTACGTCACCGAGGACACCACGCGCAGCCGCCCCGACGTGCTGACAAAGCTGTTCACCAACGCGGTCGAGCACGGCGCGCAACGATTGATCGTGTGCGACACCGTCGGTCACGTCACGCCCGACGGCATCCGCAACCTCCTCAAGTTCACGCGCAACATGCTCGACGGCATGGGCCGCTCCGACGTCGGCATCGACTGGCACGGCCACAACGACCGCGGCTTGGGCGTCGTCAACTCGATCTTCGCGATCGAATACGGCGCCGATCGCATTCACGGCACGGCGCTCGGCATCGGCGAGCGCGTCGGCAACGCCGCTCTCGATCAGATCCTGCTCAACCTCAAGCTGCTCGGCGAGCTGCCCGATCACGACCTCACGAAGCTCGTGCTGTGGTGCAAGACGGCGTCGCAGGCGACGCGCGTGCCGATCCATCCGCAGTATCCGCTCGTCGGCGACGATGCGTTTCGGACGGCGACCGGCGTCCACGCCGCGGCGATCATCAAGGCCGAAAAGAAAGGCGATGCGTGGCTCGCCGATCGGATCTACTCGGGCGTGCCGGCCGGCACCTTCGGCAAAGAGCAAGAGATCGAGATCGGCCACTACAGCGGCGAATCGAACGTCGTGTACTGGCTGAAAAAGCGCGGCTACGAGCCCACCAAGGAGCTCGTCGGTGCGGTGCTCGATGCAGCGAAGCGCGGCAACCGCGTGCTCACGAACGACGAGATCGTCGCCGTGATCAAGGCGCAGTGACTCAGCTCGCCGCGATATGAGCGGTCGGAAGCGCGGGAAGCCCTTGCGTCGACATCGGCAGTGACGTCGGTGCGGTCTGCGTGCCGATCGGGTCGGCGATCAGCGCCTTGATCCCGAACGGTGCCGTCGAATCATCGGGATCCGGCTCGACCGTGATGACGGACTTGAACCCCGACGTAAGCACCATCGCGGGATCGATGAAGTCCTCGCCCGGGAACGGCGGTCCGGCATCGGGACCCGCGGTCGGGCCTGCACCGTCGGCATCAGCGCCGCTGACCGACGTGAACTTGCCGGTCGACACCGGGCCAGTCGCGCTCGCGACCCAACCCTCGTACATCCAGCCGGCCGGCAGCGTCGGTAACGTCAACCCAGGTGTTGCCGAGCCGCCCTGCGTCGCCGGCGGAACCAGCCACCAGATGCCTTGATCGTTGTCGGTGGCATCCGAGGCCGTCGACGGCGTCGCGAGAATGTAGGTGCCGGCCGCCGACGAGAAGTCGGTGCCGACCGCGGACGTGTACGAGACGACGAGGTCGGCCGCGCCGCCGGCGAGAGCACCGCCGACGATGTGCGTGCTCGACGGACCGGCGCCGCCGTTCGCGGGCTCGATCGTGATCACCGCCGCCGTCGCCGCGTCGACGATCGTCGTGTCGACCTGCGAGGTCGCGGGCGTGGGGTTTCCAGAGCCGTCGACCGTGAACCGTCCGGTCGACTCCGGGCCGCCGGGTGTGATGAACCAGCCTTCGTAATCGTAGCCCGAGCCGAGCGCGGGCAGCGTCGATGCCGAGATCGTGACGGTCTTCTGATCGCCGCCGCTATTCGTGCATGCAACCAGCCAGAGCGAAGTGACAAGTGTGAAGCCAACGAGTCGTAGCATTAGAACCTCCGCTGCGTTGCTTAGCCACACGCGGAAGGCTCGCCAAGACACTAAATTGATATAGGGGTATCAACAAATTGAATCACACGCGTCGCGCACCTTCGAATTGCTCGAGCGCGCGGTGGATCCAGAGGATCGCGGCGTCGCCGAGCCGGTGGTTGAGGCACGACACCGCGATCGGGTGACGTCCGAAACGCCACGGCCCGCCGGTGTCGTCGACCTCGACCAGCTCGCGGCCCGACAGCGATCGTTCGGCGACGCGCGAAGGCAGGATGCCCAACCCGAGCCCTGCAACGGTCAGCGCGGCGACCGCCTCGAAGCTGGCACACTCGAAGCGGCGGCGGCGTGCGTGTCGCGAGCTCTGGACGTAGCTCGCGATCGTCTTACCCTTGGCATCGGCGGCTTGCTCGAAGACGAGCAGCGGCGTGCGTGCCGACGGCGACACCGACGGATGGCGATAGATCCGATATTCGTCGGTGAACAGCACGGTCGAGCGCACGCTGCGATGAGCAGGCGGGCTGACGCTGAGCACGAGATCGAGCTCGCTGCGACGAAGTGCATCGAACAGCGCTCTGCTCGGCGCTGTGTGCACCGAGATCTCGAGCCGATTCTGGGCGTCGGCGGCGTAGCGCAGAAATCCGGGCAGGAGATACACCGCGATGCTCTCGAACATGCCGAACGACACCTGCTCGCGGATCGGCTTGTCGTCGCCTGCGTGGGCGCGAAACCGCGCGAGCCCGGCGCGCACGTGATCGGCGAACTCGAACATGCGCTGGCCGGTCGCCGTCAGCTGGATGCCGGCGGGCGCACGCACGAACAGCCGCGCGCCGGCGGCCTCCTCGAGCAGGCGCAACGTACGAGACACCGCGGGCTGGCTCTTGCCGAGCGCCTTCGCGGCGCCGCGGATCGATCGCGCGCGCACGGTGGCGAGAAAGATCGGCAGCTTGTCGAGGTGATCTTCGACGTGATCCATGGCCGTGAGTAGCACGCCGGCTCTGACGGCCGTCGCGGTGATCAAGGCGCAGTGAAAAACGCCTTGAACGGCTCCCAGTAGTTCGAGCTCCATCCGGCGGCGAGGTGCGCTTCCTGCTCGGCGGGGAAGCCGGTGTGGTCGAGCGTGACCTTCGTGCCATTGCCTTCGGGCGCGAGCGTGAAACGCACGAGCGAGTACGCGCCGGGCTCCCACGGCTTCGCGCGCCACGCTTGCACGACGCGCGTTCCGGGGACGAGCTCGATGTGGCGACCGTGGATCATGCCGCCGAACTGGCTGAACGCGCCGCCCTCGGTGTTCGCGATCTCCGCCGGCGCACCGCCGGTCGCTTTGCTGAACTGCGCGCTGGTCGTGAGCACCGCGTAGACGCGATCAGGTGGGGCCGACAGCACGATCTCTTGATGAATAGCCATGAAACTCTCCTGGAAACGTTTAACCAATTGGTTTACATTTCGGAACCGTGAAGTCAACCGATGATCGCCTCGATGATGTGTTCGGCGCGCTCGCCGACCGCACCCGGCGTCAGATGGTGCGCCGCCTCGCCAAAGCTCCGGCGACCGTCGGCGAGCTCGCTGCGCCGTTCGAGATGTCGCTGCCCGCGGCTTCCAAGCACGTCCGCGTGCTCGAACGTGCCGGGCTCGTCAAACGCACGATCGACGGCCGCGAGCACCACTGCGAGCTCGTGCGCAAGCGGCTGCGCGACGCGAACGCATGGATCGCGCGTTACACCGCGATGTGGGAGAGCACGCTCGACGAGCTCGCGAAATTCGCGGCGGAAGGCGAAGGTAAGCTGTGACGCAGCTGCGCGTCACGCGCGTGATCGCGGCGCCGGCCGCGCGGTTATTCGCGGCGTGGACCCAGCCCGAGCTGTTGCGGCAATGGTGGGGCCCGGCCGGCGTGCATTGCGTCGGCGCCGAGGTCGACTTGCGGGTCGGCGGTGCGTACCGGATTGCCAACGCGATGCCGGATGGCACCGTGGTGTGGATCTCGGGCGAGTTCGTCGTCGTCGAGCCGTCGCACAAGCTCGTCTACTCGTGGCGGATCGATGGCGAGCCGGAGTCGCGCGTGACGGTCACGTTCGTCGCGCTCGACGAGCGCTCGACCGAGGTCATCATCGATCACGATCGCGTGCATTCGCGCGAGGCCGCGGAAGGTCACGAGCGTGGCTGGGTCGGTTGCCTCGACGGGCTCGTTCGCTGGGCGTGATCAGTCGTCGCCACCCGGCGCGCAGCGGCTGCCGTTGAAGTACTCGTAGCGGTACAGGTTCGGAAACGCGCCGTCGGCCTTCGTGAAGTTGCCGCCCTTGTCCTTGGTCACGCCGTTCTTGGCGTTCCACGACTTCGCGAGCGAGTCGTTCTTCGCGCTCGGCACCGGGCAGCCGCCGCTCTCGTGCAGCTTCGCAGGGTTGTCGCCGGCGCCGCCGACGATTGCTTCGAGGAGATTCGTTTCGATGGTCATCATGTTGATGCGTTTGCCGTAGTGCAGCCGCGATGCCGAGCGCCGCGCTCGATCGTTCGCGCACATACGCGACGCGCGCGACTTGCCTGGAAGCAGCTCGCGTCATGTCGCCGCGAGGACGCAATTACATGAACGCGGGTGCGCCGTAGCCGATCACGGCCCAGTGCCAGCCGTCGGCTTCGCGAATCACACCGATGTTGAGATGCAGCGGCGCGGCGCGCTTCGTGCCTTTGATCGGAAACGCGACCTCCGCGTGCACGAAGCCGGCGTTGCCGCCGTGCAAGACGGTTGCTTCGATCTCGGTCGCGCGCAATCCGAGCGCGTCCCACGCTTTGACGAGCTTCGCGACACCAGCGCCGCTGGCGACCTCCTGCGGTGCCGAACCGCTCGCGAGCGTGCCCGCGGTCGCGCCGTGATTCGAAAAGCCCGACGAGATCCAGCTCGCGGCCAGTTTCGCGAGCGCGGCATCGCCGGTGAGCTTCGGCGGATCGGTCGGCATCGTGGCGAGCGCGAAACGTGGCTTCATGGTCACGAGATCGTGATCCGAGACCACGTCGCCGTACGCCATTGCCTCGAGCTGCCAGCCTTTCGGTCCGTGCAACGCGACGCCGGCGGCGTGCTGCGGATCGCGCACGCTCGGTGGCCCGGCCTCGTGGCCGATCCCGTCGAGCTCGTAGTCGGCTTGTACCCACGCGACGTCGCCGGCGACGACGACGTCGATGCGCTTGATCGCGATCGAATCGCTCGTCTCGACGTCGTGAAAGAACGCCAAGCCGGGCCCCTCGACCATTTCGCCTTCGGCGGACCCGTACAAGCCACGTAGACCGAGCGTCTGGTAGATCAACACGTCGTCGGGGAGCCCGATGTGCTCGCGTTCCCACTGATCGGTGCCCATCGCGGTGAGGTGCGATCGCGCGAGCGCTTCGACCGTCGCGCGCGGCGATGGCGTCGCGTTCGCCACGGCGCTGGCCACCAACCCGACGACGACGCTCGTCCGCACGCTCATATCCACGACGGTAGCTCGATCTCGGTCTCGTCGACGCCGAGCATGTCGCGTTCGACGCGATGCAGGTTCGCGACGTACTTCGGCAGATCGAGGATCTCGGACCAGGTGTCAGGTCTAATGTCTCGAATACATCGCCGTCTTTCGTGCCGCTCATAGTCAACCTGAAGCATGAGTGCCGCCGACCCGATGATCGAAAGCGTCGCGATCTCACTCGGCCAGTGCTGATCGATCTCCGCGAAGAAGTCGTGCACGATCGTCATCGCGCGTCTCGCAGCGCTTTTGCAAAGTCGTCAGCGTCGATCGCCGTGACGACACGCCACTTCTTGGCGATCGGGGACGATTCTTCGCGGGCTTTATCCAGTGACGCGTGTGACCGGATGGTCGGATCGAGCACATCGTCCCAGTAACTCGAGCTCGAACGCGCGCCTTTTTCGACGCTCGTCAACGCGAGTGGCGCACCGAGCTCGAGCGCGAGACCGGCCGTGACGAGCCGCTTGTTCCAAAATGCGGAGTCGGGTCCCTTCGCAAGTCGTCGCAGCGCTTCGAGCGTGCTTTCGATCACCCAACCTAGACGCCGCACACGTCCTAGCCGAGTGAGCTCGCCCGCTAATGCGTAGAAGTTGAGCTGGCGCGCTCGCGATACCAGCACTGGCGCAACAGCGGTAACCAGACGCGGTGAGCCGTCTAACAAGGCGTCGCGGACGCATTACTTGCCTCGCTCAGTCGTTCGGTTGGGATGATCGTATCGCTCTCCACGAGATGCTTCGCACCGAATCGGGCGAGCGCGTTCTGCAGTTCTTGATGAGGATCGTTTGGTTTCTCGACGAAGCTCTCCACGCCGACGTTGAACAAGGCCAGCACACGAAGCAGTTGCTCGGCACTCAACGAACCGCTGCCGTTCTCGATCTCGCTCAGCCGGCTCTGCGAAAGCTCGAGCTGTTTCGCGAGCTCCGCCTGCGTCCATTGCCGCGAACGCCGCAGCTCGCGGATGCGCTCCGCGATGCGCTTGCGCTGGGTGTTGAGAGGTGTCACCGTATCGAGATCTCGATAAGATTATCGAAAAATCGATACGAATATCGAGATCCCGATATCGAGCTAATCCAGCCGCAGCACGCAGACTTGCAGGTAGCGATCGCTCGGCTGTGCCGCCACCGTCGGATATTCCGGCGGCAACCCGCCTTGCTCGACGATGCTCGCGGTCCGGCGCGCTTGCTTGAGGCCCTTCGCGGCGAGCTTGGCGAGCGAGCCGAGCTCGTACGTGTTTGCCGCGAGCCACAAGATGCCGCCACTCGGGATCACGGCCGCGGCTTGCGCGATCAGATCGGGATAGTCGCGGCCGGTCGTCCACGACGTGCCACGTGCGCTCGAGCTCGACGGCGGATCGATCACGACGAGGTCGTAGCGCTCCTTGTCGCGCTCGGCGCGCGCGAGAAAGCGTATTGCGTCGCCGGTCTCGAAGCTCGCCTTGCAGCCGTTGCGCGTGAAGTTGCCGCTCGCCCATGCCTGCACGCCGCTCGACGTGTCGACGTTGGTGACGGTCGCCGCGCCGGCACGCGCACATGCGAGCCCGAGCGCGCCGGTGTACGAGAACAGATTCAGCACGCGTTTCGCGGGTGCATAGCGCGCGAGCTGCACGCGGTGCTCGCGCATGTCGGTGAACAGCCCGTGGTTGAGGCCGGCGAGCGGATGGATCTCGTACGTCGCGCCGGCCTCGTCGGCGACCAGCGTCTCCGGAACCGTGCCGATCACGTCCTGCGCGACTTCATCGGCGCCGCCCTTCGCGCGCAGCTTGACGACGGCGCCGGTGAGTCGCGCGAACCCGACGATCGATTCGGCGAGCTGCTTGCCGAGCGCGCGCAGACAATCGGCGTACGCGTAGACGACGGCGACATCACCGAGCACGTCGCACGACAAGCCGGGCAGGCCATCGCCGGCGCCGTGCAGCAAGCGATACGCGCCGGTCAGGCCCAGCTGGCGTCGCCACGCGAGCGCGCGCTCGACGCGCAAGCCGAGCAGCGCACCGTCGATCCTCGGCAGGCCGTCGGCGGGCGTGACCATCACGCGCAGCCGCGCGTTTTCGAGATCGACGATCGCGAGCCCGAGCTCGTCGCTGGTCTGCGGATCGACGAGCTGGACGTGCTCGCCCGCAACTGCGTCGATCGTCAGCCGCGTCGTGTCGATATCGCGGCCACCGCCGGCGACGAATCCCGCCGCGAACGCCGGCAGCTCGACGCGCTTCACTCGTCGCGCTTGCGCGGGCGCGCGATGCCGTACTCGTCGAGCCGGTTGATCAGCGTGCGGCGCGAGATGCCGAGCAGCTCGGCGGCGCGCGTCTGGTTGCCGGCGCACTTGTCGAGCGCTTCCAAGATGCGTTGCTTCTCGAGCTCGGCGACGGTCGCGCGAACCTGGCTGGGCATGTCGGAGCTGACCATCGCGCCCGGCGGCGTCGTCGGCGAGCGGAAGCGACCACCCGGCGGCGGCTTCGCTTCGTCGATCGTCAGGTGCGAGCGCTCGATCACGGAGCCGGTGGCGAGCAGCACGGCGCGCTCGCATGCGTTACGCAGCTCGCGGATGTTGCCGGACCAATCGTGCGCGAGCAGCCAGGTCTTGGCGTCCTCGCCGATCATGAAGCTGCGGCCGAGCGGGCCGGCGGCCGATTGTACGAACTGCTCGGCGAGCGGCAGGATCTCGTCCTTGCGCGCGCGCAGCGGCGGGATCGTGAACGTCGCGCCGGCGAGCCGGAAGTAGAGATCGCGGCGGAAGCGGCCGGCATCGATCTCGGCCTGGAGATCTTTGCTGCTCGATGCGACGAAGCGGACGTCGATGGTGCGCGGCGTGCCCGAGCCGATGCGGCGGATCGCGTTGTCTTCGAGCACGCGTAGCAGCTTGACCTGCAGCGTCGTCGGCAATTCCGAGACGTCGTTCAAGAACGCGGTGCCGCCTTCGGCGTGCTCGATCGCGCCGGCTTTGTGCTGCGCCTCGTTGCCGAAGATCTCGGCCTCGAGCAACGGCTCGCTGATCGCGGCGCAGTTGATCCGCACGAACGGCGCGGTGCGGCGCGGCGACATCTCGTGCACGCGCTCGGCGAAGCGCTCCTTGCCGACGCCGGTCTCGCCGAGGACGAGCACGGCGAGCTTGCCGACGGCGATGCGCGCGGCCGATTGCTCGAGCGCGGCGAGCACGCTTGCCTTCGGCGTGCTCTCGCGGCGCGAGCCGGCGCGCGTCTGGATCATCAGCGTGACGCCGCCGACGAGGAACGGGATGCCGATGCCGAGCCGCTGGCGCGAGTTCGACGCGATGCGTTGGCCGTCGACCCACGTGCCGTTCGAGCTGCCGATATCTTCGATCTCGATGTCGTTCGCGAGCACGAGGTTCGCGTGGTGACGCGACACCGAGCCCGAATCGATCGCCACGTCGCAACCCTGCGAGCGGCCGACCGTCAGCGTGCCGACGCCCGGCAACGGCACGACCTGCAGCGAGGCGCCGTCGATCACCAGCAGGACGCGATCGCCAAACGGCGCCTGGCGATCGATCTGCTCGGTAGTTGCGCCAACGTCGTCGTCGATCACTGAGCCGTAGCGTACGGGAAACCCGATTACTTGCGCAACCGCTAGGCGCGCAATGCCACGGCCCGCGACTGCTGGGCTTTGAGCACGACGTAGGCGGTCATGTTGACGATGTCGTCGACGGTGACCTCGTTCTGGAGCGCGGCGCATGGCCTCGCGAGCCCGAGCAGGATCGGGCCGACGGCGGATGCGCCGCCGAGCACTTTGAGGCTCTGGTACGCGGCATTCGCCGCTGCGAGCGATCCGAACACAAGTGTGTTCGCGCTGCGCGTCAAGCGCGAGAACGGGAAGTACTGGTTGCGGCGCTCGACGTCGATTGCCATCTCGGGCTGCATCTCGCCGTCGATCTCGAGATCGGGCCGCTTGCGCAGCACGAGCTTGATCGCGTCCTGGATCTTCGTGACCTCGGCGTGCTTCACCGAGCCGAAGTTCGAATACGAGATCATCGCGATGCGCGGCGTGACGCCGAAGCCGGTGACCGCGTCGGCCATCTGCAGCGTGATATCGGCGAGCGCTTCGGCATCGGGATCGATGTTGAACACGGTATCGCCGAAAAACTTCACCGCGTTCTGCATCACCATCATGTACATGCCGACGGCGACCTTCGTGCCCGGCAGCATGCCGAAGATCTCGAGCGGCGGTCGCACGGTGTCGGGATACGACAGCCGCAGGCCCGACACCATGCCATCGGCGTCGCCGCGATCGACCATCAGCGCCGCGTAGTAGTCGCTCTTCTGCAGCAACGCGGCCGCGGCGAACGACGTCAGACCTTTGCGCTGGCGCAGCTGATAGAGGCGATCGATGTACGTCGCGTTGTTGTCGGTGCGCGGATCGATCACCTGCGCGCCGCGATCGAGGATATCGAGCGACATCTCGTGGCACAGCGTCGAAATCTCGCTCGGTCGACCGAGCAAGATCGGCCGCGCGATGTTCTCGTCGACGATCTGCTGGATCGCGCGCAACAGGCGCGGGCTCGCCGCGTGCGGGAACACGATGCGCTTCGGATCGCGCCGCGCTTCGCGGCCGATCGTGCGCATGATCGAATAGGCAGCGTTCGAGCCCTTCGACATCAGCTTCTCGCGGTACTCGGCGATGTCGAACTGGATCCGCGCGACGCCCGATTCCATTGCCGCCTTCGCGACCGCGGGCGCGACCCACCACAACACGCGCGGATCGAACGGTTTCGGAATGAAGTAATCGGGGCCCATCTTGAGCGACTTGCCGCCGTAGGCGTGGATGACCGTGTCCGGCACGGGCTCGCGCGTCAGCTGCGCGAGCGCGTGCGCGGCGGCGAGCTTCATCGCCTCCGAAACTCCCGTCGCGCGGCAATCGAGCGCGCCGCGAAAGATGTACGGGAAGCCGAGCACGTTGTTGACCTGGTTCGGATAGTCCGAGCGGCCGGTCGCGACGAGCGCGTCGGGTCGCGCGGCGATCGCGTCGGGATAGGCGATCTCCGGATCGGGATTCGCGAGCGCGAAGATGATCGGCCGATCGTTCATCAGCTTGAGCATGTCTGGCGTCACGGTGCCCGCGACGGACAGACCCATGAACATGTCGGCGCCTTTCATCGCGTCGGCGAGCGTGCGGCGGCCGTCGTCGGCGATCGCGAACTTCAGCTTGTGGCGATTGAGATCGGTGCGGCCCTTGTGGACAACGCCTTTGCTGTCGACGAGCACCACGTGCTCGGCTTTCATGCCGAGGCTGCAGAAGAATTCGACGCACGCGATCGCGCCGGCACCGGCGCCCGACACCACGAGCCGGATCTCCGCGAGCTGCTTGTGTGCGAGCTCGGCGGCGTTGAGCAAGCCGGCGCCCGAGATGATCGCGGTGCCGTGCTGGTCGTCGTGAAACACCGGAATGCGCATCCGCTTGCGGAGCTGCTCTTCGATCTCGAAGCACGCGGGTGCCGAAACATCTTCGAGGTTGATGCCGCCGAACGTCGGCTCGAGCGCCGCGACGATGTCGCAGAACTTGTCGACGTTCTTCTCGGCGATCTCGAGATCGAACACGTCGATGTCGGCAAATTTCTTGAACAGGCACGCCTTGCCCTCCATCACCGGCTTGCCGGCGGCGGGCCCGATGTCGCCCAACCCGAGTACGGCTGTGCCGTTCGAGATCACGGCGACGAGGTTGCCGCGCGCGGTGTACTCCCAGCTCGCATCTTCGTTCTTCGCGATCTCGAGACAGGGTTCGGCAACGCCCGGCGTATAAGCCAGGGACAAATCGATCTGGCTCACCAGCGGTTTGGTGGGGACGACCTCGAGCTTTCCCTTGCGGCCGCGGCGGTGATACTCGAGCGCGTCTTCCTTCCGACTCATGAATCAAAAGTTACCACGCGCTGCGAACGTGCTCGGTCCGAGGCCCACGCACTGACGTGTTACCCTGGAGGCGTGCACGACGTGGGCGCGCTGATCGCGGACAAGTACCGCATCGACCGCGTCTTGGGCCAGGGTGGCATGGGCATCGTCGTCGCCGCGACCCACGTCGCGTTGGGGCAGCCGGTCGCGATCAAGCTGCTGCTCGATCACATGACCGGCAACGAG
>DASXEF010000780.1:0-7360 GCA_036490255.1 Kofleriaceae bacterium | reverse complement strand
ACCATCGTCGCGCTCGACACAATGTCGAAGATCGGGCTCGTGTTGGGCTCGGGCTCTAACGTTTTTTCGCGTCGAGCTCGGCGCGACGGCGCTTGAGCTCCGCTTCGAATCCCGACGTGCTCGGCTCGTAGAGCCGCGTGCCGACCAATTGGTCGGGCAGATAGTCTTCGGGCACGTACGCGCCCTCGAAGTCGTGCGGGTACTTGTAGCTCTCGCCGTGGCCCAGGCCCGCACGCGTCGACGCGGTCGACGCCGGCCTGAGCTTCGCGGGCACCGGCAACGCGCCGAGCTCGCGCACGAGCTTGCGCGCGGCGGTGTACGTCGTGAGCGCGGTGTTCGATTTCGGCGCGAGCGCGAGATACGTGACGGCCTGCGTGAGCGGCAACACGCCCTCGGGCAGGCCGACGAGCTCGAACGCCGCGAGCGCCGCCGTCGCGACGACCAGCGCCTGCGGATCGGCATTGCCGACGTCTTCGGCCGCGAAGATCACCATCCGGCGGATCACGAAGCGCGGATCCTCGCCGGCCTCGAGCATGCGCGTCATCCAATAGACGGCGGCGTCGGGATCCGAGCCGCGCATGCTCTTGATGAACGCCGAGATCACGCCGTAGTGCTCGTCGCCGGCGCGGTCGTAGCTCAGGCTCTTGCCCTGCGCGGCTTCGGCGACGTGCGCGGCATCGATCGCCGTCACTCCCTGCGCGTGCGCGAGCTCGGCGGCGACCTCGAGCACCGCGTAGAGCCGGCGCGCATCGCCGCTCGCGGCGGCGACGACCTGCGCGGTCGTCTCGGCATCGATCGTCACGTCGAGCTTCGCGCGCTCGGTATCGGCGATCGCGCGTGCGACCAGCTCGGCGAGCTCGCCATCGCTCAGCGCTTCGAGCCGCACGACGCGCGCGCGCGACAACAATGCGGCGACCACGCCGAAGCTCGGGTTCTCGGTCGTCGCGCCGATCAAGATGATCGTGCCCGCCTCGACGTGCGGCAGCAGCGCGTCTTGCTGCGTCTTCGAGAAGCGATGGATCTCGTCGATGAACAGCAGCGTGCGCGCGCCGAACTGATCGCGGCGCTCGGCGGCCTTCGCGACCGCTTCGCGGACGTCTTTGACGCCGGCGTCGACGGCCGAGAGCTGCACGAGCTCGGCTTTGACCGCGTCGCCGATCAGCCGCGCGAGCGTGGTCTTGCCGCTGCCGGGCGGGCCCCAAAGGATGAGCGATGGAACCATCGCCCCCGGTCGCAGGTTCGACAGGATTTTTCCGGGCGCGAGCAGGTGCTGCTGGCCGACGAGCTCGTCGATCGAACGCGGCCGCATGCGTTCGGCGCGTGGCTGGCCGACCTGGCGTTTCTTGGCGCTTTGGGTGAAGAGGTCCACCTACCTCTGGATACCCCACGATCGCACATAGTTACAGCGTGATTGCGTGCATCGTGACGGCTGCGACCTGGGGACCGCGCACCCGGCAACGGGAGCATCTAGGGACGGTCGTGCTCGACAGGTTTCGCCTCGTTACCTCGTGAGCGTGCGTGGCATGTCTTCTGCTTTATAGCCGCGCATGGTGGAGACGATCTTTCAATATCGCACCATGATCGGGAGGTGCGAGTTGGGGTGTGGTCTCGACTGGGAAGAGATCGAGCAAGTCACGGTCATCGAGCACGCGTTCGTGAGAGACCGCGGCTCGAGCGGCCGGCGCTTCAAGCGCGAAGCGATTCGCATGTCGGGCATCTTGCGCGGCGATCGCATCAACGACCGCGTCGAGATCGTCGAGATCGGCCCCGGGGGCTTGGTCGCCATCGGTGCCCCGTTCATCGCACGCGGCGAGTACGTCGAAGTCGTGCTCGATATCGCCGACAAGAGCTTCCGCTTCCGCGCGATCGGCGTCTGGCTCAAGGACGACGGCGACGACTACAAAGTCGGCATGGCGTTCGTCGGCGTCCCGATCTGCTTGCACATCGCGCAGGTCAGCGAGCACGAAGCGGATCTCGTCGACAAGATCAGCGAAGCCGCCTAAAGCTTCTCGCGCCAGTCGAGGTACGCGCGGATCCGCGCTTCGATCTCCTCGCGTTGATGCACTTTCGCGCTCGGTCCTGCCGGCTCGCTCGACGAGCACAGACCGACTGCATCGGTGGACGTGATGATGGTCTCGCCGCCGTGCTTCACCACGACGTCGAACCAGTACCAGCTGTGATGTTCGCCGAGTTGCTCCTTGCCGTTCGGCGAGACTTCGATCTCGTAGTCGCTGGTGTCGGCGCGCGACGAGCCGAGCGTACGACCGTGCTCGTCGGTGATCGTCACGACGTGGCCTTCGTAGTCGGCTTCGGCTTGTGCGATCCGCTTGCCGTTGGCGACGTCGTAGAACACGTCGACGTAGAGGATGCCCCACGCGATCGAGCGATGCCGGGCCTTGTCGTGCATCGACCACGCGCCGCAGGCATGCGCGGGGCGACCGGCGGCGACGACGAGGGCGAACGCAAACGCAGCGAGCGCGATGTTCCGCATGTTGGCTCCGACACCGACGGCGGCAGATCCTTGGCGAATTGACGGCGACGTTGCTTGGACGCGTCTACTTAGACGGCGATATTGCACGACTGTTGGGTGCCGAATCGCTCGAGGCCGCGCTCGTCGCTGCGTTCCCCGCGGTGCAGATCGATCGCGCGATGCTCGACGAGCCGACCGCGCGCCTGAGCGATTACGACGACCATGCAGTCCTCGAGCAGCTCGAGGGCAAGAGCTGGCGCGAGCTACCGGACTCGATGCTGTACGAGCATTCGACGCTGTTGATCTACGCGGGCGATCGCTTGTTTCACGCGACCGTGCCTGCGTTCCTGCACTATTTGCTGCGCGAGCATGACGTCTACAACGATCTCGGCCATCAGGTCGCGGGCGAGCTGACGCGCGAGGACGCTCCCGCGAAGCTCGAGCGACGGATGGGTTGTTTCACGCCGGCGCAACGAGCTGCCGTGCGCGACGTCCTCGCGCATCTCGCCAATCATCGGTTCTGGAAGCAGCCGATGACACGCGCGCTCGAGACGTGGAAAGCCGGCTGACGCGCTACGACTTCATCGCGCGTTGCAGGAGGTGCAACGTACGCGGCGGCAACGTCTCGCCGCGCCACGCGAGCGCGCGCGCGACGACGAGTGCCTTGTCGAGCTGGCCCAGATGCGGGCGCTGCGCGAACAGGCGAGGGCCGACGTCTTCGATCTTGTCGAGGATGCGCATGCCGCCGTGCCACGTCAGCGCGAGCTCGACCGCGAGGTCCGCGCCGACCACGTCGATGAGCGGACGCGAGCGTGCGAACAACGCGCGCGTGCGCGCGACTTCGTAGCGGACCAAGTTGCCGACGGCGGGCGAGACCCGGCGCGTCGCGATGTCGGCTTCGGTGACGCCGAAGTGGCGAAGGTCCTGCGCCGGCACGTAGACGCGGCCGCGCGCCCAATCCGACGGGATGTCCTGGACCAAGCGCGCGACGGCGATCGCCGTGGCCATGTCCTCGGCGAACGCGTGCAGCTCGGGCGCGCGATAGCCGCCGATGTAGAGCAACAGGCGGCCGATCGGCTCGGCGGCTTGCCGGGTGTAACCGCGCAGCTCGTCGAACGTGGCGTAGCGGCGGCGCTCGAGATCGGTCCGGAACCCGGACATCAGCTCGGTGAACTCTGTGATCGGCAGCGCGAAGCGATCGACCGTTTCGGCGAGCGCCACGAACACGGGATGCTCGGCCGTGCCGCGATACGCGGCGTGCAGCTGCTCTTCCCAGCGATCGAGCTCGCGGACGCGGCGGCCTTCGTAGCTCGGCTCGTCGGCGAAATCGTCGGCGACGCGCGCGAACGCGAACAGCGCGAAGATGTGCTTGCGCAGCGCCGAGCGCGCGAACATGGAAGCGACGGGATAGTTGTGGTGGCGCGCGCGGCACAGCGCCTCGCAGTAGCCGTAGCAGGCCTCGAGCTCGAGCGTCGGCGGTAACGGGACGGCGAGGGCGGGCGAGCGTTGCGCTCCGATGCGATGGATCACGGTGCGTCTCCTTGGCTTTGCAAGCGGGCGAGCACTTCGCGCGCGCGGTCGGCTTTGACATCGCCGCACGCCGATAGCTCGGCGGCGACGCGATCGACGAGCTCGCCGGTCGCGCCGGCGGCGCGTGCGAGCCCGCGCGCGTGCAGCGCCATGTGGCCGCGTTGGATGCCTTCGGTCGCGAGCGCGCGCAGCGCCGCGAGGTTCGTCGCGAGCCCGGCGGCGCCGGCGACGGCGGCGAGCTGATCGGCGGTCGTGACGTCGGCGAGCTCGAGCGCGAGCCGCGCGGCCGGATGGACGTGCAGCGCGCCGCCGACGGTGCCGACCGCGAGCGGCATCACGAGCTCGCCGGCGAGTCCCCCGCCTTGCGCTTCGGTCTCGTGCCAGACCGCGAGCGGCTTGTACGTGCCCGAGCGTGCGGCGTACGCGTGCGCACCGGCTTCGACCGCGCGCCAGTCTTGACCGGTCGCGAGCAGCACGGCGTCGAGGCCGTTCATGATGCCCTTGTTGTGCGTGCACGCGCGATACGGATCGAGCTCGGCGAACCGCGACGCCGCGGCGATCGCTTTGCGGACCTCGATGCCATCGACATCGTCGCTCGCGAGATTTGCATCGGGCGCGAAGCAGCGCACCGTGACCGTGCGGCCGTCGGTGAGGTTCGACAGGATGCGCAGGCCGGGCTCGCCCTTCGCGATCGCGGCGACGCGATCGGCGAGTGCTTCGCACAGCGTGTTGACGAGGTTCGCGCCCATCGCGTCGCGACAGTCGACATGCAAGTGCGCGACGACGACGCCGCCGTCGATGCCGCTGCGCGCGAGGATGCGCGGCTCGAACCCGACCGGGCCACCGCCGCGATCGGCCAGACGCGGCACGAGCGCGCGCGCCTCTGCGACGAGCTCGGGCGCGGCTTCGCGCAGCGCGTGTGCAGCCGCATCGACGTCGCGGATCTGCGTGACCTGGATCTGGCCGATCATCACGGGCGCGGTGCACTTGGTCGAGAACCCGGCAGGGCGCGCCATGCGCGCGGCGTTCGACGACGCGGCGACCACGGACGGCTCTTCGATCGCCATCGGCACGACGATCTCGGCGCCGTCGATCACGAAGTTGACGGCGACCGCGAACGGCAGCGCATACGTGCCGATCACGTTCTCGATCATGCCGTCGGCGGCGTCGAGCGGCAGGCCACCCGGGTCGATCGCGGCGAAGCTGCCGGCGTGCGCGAGCTTCGCGCGGCGCTCGGCGATGCCGAGCCGATAGAACCCCGAAAGACGACTGCTTCTAGTCACGCGGACCCTGTTTACTGCGCGTCGGGCTGCAAGTCCACGCCGGTCGTATCGACGGCTAGATCCAGTGGCTGACACCCGACTTCGATGAGCAAACGCCGGGCCCGCGATACATCTTCCGTGTCGGGAATCACGGCCACGGCCACGTCGCCACCGCCTGCACCGGTCGTTTTGGCCGTGCCGTTGCACTTAGCGAGCACCGCACGGGCATCCGCGACGCAGGGCGGCACGAGCGGCAGCCCGGTCGCGGCGGCGAGCCGGTCGGTCGCAGTCGCGGCGAGCGCCAGCGCGGTCATCAGCGCGTTCGCGGCGATCTCCGGCGCGCGCGACTCGCAGGCCTGGCATGCGGCGCGCGAGGCCTTGGCGATCGCGTCGAGCGCCGCTTCGACCGCTTCGCGGTTATGCACGCGCGCGGCATTTACGCTCGCGACCAGCTCCGCGGTGTCGGCGGCCGAGCCGGTGAAGAACGGCAGCAGGATCACGCCGCGCGGCCAGGTCATCCGCGTGACCGCGCCTTTTTGAAATGCGATCACGCCGCCGTGCACCGCCGATGCGATGTCGGCGCCCGAGCCACGCACGCCGCTTTGCTCCGCTTCGGCTTCGAGCTGCGCGCTGAGATCCGAGCGCGACGGCGTTCGCGTGCGCCGCGATAGCTGGGCGGCCTGCCGCGGTTTGCTGCTCTGCGCGGCGGCATGCGCGGCGGCGGCGACGGCGTGCACGGCGTCGCGATCGATCAAGGGCACCTTGTCGTGCGGCACGGCGAGCGCGAGCGCGGTCGCCGCGACGGTCACCGCCGCGCTCGAGCCGAGGCCGAGCTTCGTCGTGCCGAGAAAGAACGCGCGACTATCGACGACGATCTCCATCGCGGCGCGCGTCGACGGATGGTCGGCGCCGTAGCGCGCGGCGAGCTCGTCGACGACCGCGATCAGAAACGGCGAGCTTCCGCGCGGCCCGGTGTGGCGGCGCGCGGTGACGCGGCGGTCGACCGCGACGACGAGCGCGGATGCGCCGTCGAGCACGGCGTACTCGCCGGTGAGGATCAGCTTGCCGGGTGCGGTGGCGATCATGGCGAGACCTCGACGCCGGTGCCGGCGCGGCTGATGATGGCGTCGGTGACGCCGGGAACTGAGCGCATCGCAGCGGCGACCGCGTCGGCGTGATCGGCGTCGGTGAGCACTTTGACATGGGGACCGGCGTCCATCGTTCCCCACGCGGGCGTGTTGCCGGCGCGGAGCTCGCGGATCGCGGCGAGTGCGGCGAGCGTCGCCGGCTGCCAGTAGATGATCGCGGGCCGCGCCGCGATCGCCGACGCGTGCATCGCGAGTGCGTTCGCTTCGGCGAGCTCGCCGAGCGTGGTCAAGTCGCCGGCGGCGAGCGCGGTGTGCGCCGCGTGGAGATCGCGCGGCACGAGCGCGAGCCACGCTTGATACAGCGGCGACGTCGCTGCGACGTGCTCCATCGCGTCGCGCGAGCCATGCGTTTTCGGCACGCCGCCGCCGACGATCGCGATCACCATCCGCACGCGCGCGAGCAGCGGCGATGCGACCGGCTCGGCGTACGCGTCGCCGTCGCGATCACCCGCGTACATCCGGACGAAGCCGCCGAAGATCGAGCGCGCCGCCGAGCCGCTACCTTGGCGCGCGAGCCGCGACAATTCGCGCGGCGGTAGCTCGAGCCCTGCCGCACGCGTCGCCGCCGCAGCGAGCGCGGCGAAGCCACTCGCCGACGACGCGAGCCCCGATGCGGTCGGAAAGTGATTGCGCGTGACGACGCGTGCACGCGTCGCGAGCTTCGCGCGGTCGCGAATCAGATCGAGAAAGCCGGTGACGCGCTTGCCATCGGCCGGCGTGCCGTCGAGCTCGAGCTCGTCGGCCGCGAGTGCGCCGTCGAATGTCACGCGCGTTTCGGTGACGAGCGCATCGAGCGCGAGCGACAGCGAGCCTTCGGCGGGCAGGTTGCCGGGGCCTGGGCGCTTGCCCCAATATTTGACGAGCGCGATGTTCGCGCACGCGCGCGCGGATGCGGTGACGGCCATCAGCGGCCTCCGATCGTCGCGACGAAGCCGTCGACCTTCGCGGTG
>DASXEF010000761.1:0-4410 GCA_036490255.1 Kofleriaceae bacterium | reverse complement strand
AGATCGGTCGCGAGGAACGCGCCGAGCATGCCGGCCTCGAGCACGAGCATCGCGGCGACGAACTCGCGCGGATACTTCTCGATCGACTTCCACGTGCCGAGCAGCGTCAGCGGCATCATGAACGTGGTCAGCATGACCAAGAAGATGCTGATGCCGTCGATGCCCAGCTTGAAGTGCGCGCCGATGCCGGGGATCCACTCGGCGTCGAACACCAGCTGCATGTTCGCGTCGGCCGCGTTGAAGTAGCGGAAGATCGTCAGCGAGACCAAGAACGTGATCGTCGCGAACGCGAGGCCGAGGCCGCGTTGCAGCGGGCCTTCCGTCTTCGGCGTGCACATCACGAAGATGGCGCCGAGCAGCGGCAGGCCGAGGATCAGCGGCAGGACGAAGCCGCCTCCGAGGTTCGGAATCACGGCGTCACCTCCGCGGCATCGGGTACGGCTCGCGTGACGACGAGCATCTTGCGCTCGACCGGATCGTCGATGCACAGCGCGACGCGCGCGCCGGTATCGCCCGCGCGAACCGTGAGGTCCGGCGGATCGGCCGGGCGCGTTTTCTCGCCGGAGCAATCGGTGCCGCCGTCGAGATGCCAGTGCAGCTTCACGCCGTTGCCGACCACGCCGGCGCCGGTGTCGGCGTGCAGCGTGATCGTGTCACCGGTGCGCGTGATGTCGAACGTCGGATGGCGATGGCAATCGGTGACGAGGAACACCGCGGCCGCGCCGACGATCAGGCCGGCGAGATAGCGCTGGACCTGACCGTTCTGGAACCACCGCGCGAGCCGGCCGAACAAGCCGATCACGAACGCGACGCCGTTGACGGCGACGGTATCGATGATGAAGCGATCGACGATCTCGAACAGACCCTTCGCGAGCAGCTTGAACGGCCGCACGATGATCGCGTCGTAGACCTCGTCGAACCACAGCTTGTCCTTCGACGCGACCCATGCACCGTGCAGCGGGCCGTCGACGAGCTGATCGACCGTCTTCGACGGGCCGCGGCCGTACAGGCCGTACGCGACGACGATGCCGATGATGCCGACCGTCAGAGCGATGCCCATGAGGCCGAACGTCGTGCCGTCCGAGACTTCGCCGTGCATCGGCACTTGGTGCGCCGCATCGACGTACCAGGTGTGCGTCAGGCTCGGCTCGAGCCAGGTCGACAGCGCGTGGAACGCCTTCGGCAAGTGCTCGAACGCGTGCGCGTCGGGCACGCCGATGAAGCCGATCACCGTCGCGAAGAACGCGAGGATCACGAGCGCCGACCACATCGACGGCGGCGATTCGTGCGCGTGCTTCGCTTCGTCCGACCGCTCGTTGCCGCCGAACACCAAGAAGTAGAGCCGCCACATATAGAACGCGGTGCCGAGCGCCGCGATCAACAGGCCGCCCCACAACAGCTTGCCGTACCAGATCGGCCAGCCCGGCGGATGCGTTCCCCACGCGCCCGCCAGGATGTCGTCCTTCGAGAAGAAGCCCGCGAACGGGAAGATGCCGGTGATCGCGAGGCACGAGATCAAGAACGTGATCCGCGTGATCGGCATGTGCTTGCGCAAGCCGCCCATCGTCCTGATGTCGCCGGGCGTCTTCGAGCCGCCGTGCTCCATGCCGTGCATGACCGAGCCCGCGCCGAGGAACAAGCACGCCTTGAAGAACGCGTGCGTGCCGAGGTGGAAGATCGCAGCGCCGTACGCGCCGGCGCCGGCCGCGACGAACATGAAGCCGAGCTGGCTCACGGTCGAATAGGCCAAGACCTTCTTTAGATCTGTCTGTGCGAACGCGATGAACGCCGCGACGAGCGCGGTGAGCAAACCCACCGTCGACACGATCATCATCGCCGTCGTCGAGACCGAGTACAGGAACGACAAGCGACAGACCATGTAGACGCCGGCCGTCACCATCGTGGCGGCGTGGATCAGCGCCGAGACCGGCGTTGGGCCTGCCATCGCGTCGGGCAACCACACGAACAACGGCAGCTGCGCGCTCTTACCGCACGCGCCGATGAACAACAGGATGCCGCCGGCGGCCGCGAGCCGCTCGTGGCCCCAGACTTCGGCGTGGCCGGGGCCCCACGTCGAGCCCGAGAACACCGCGCCGTTCGAGACGCTCTTGAGCTGCTCGAAGTCGAGCGACTTCACGGCCCAGAACAACAAGAACATGCCGAGCAAAAAGGCGAAGTCACCGATGCGGTTGACGACGAACGCTTTGCGTCCGGCATACGCGTACGCGTCGTTCTCGTACCAGAAGCCGATCAGCAAGAACGAGCACAGACCGACGCCTTCCCAGCCGATGAACATCACCGGCAGGTTCGCGGCGAGCACCAAGATCAGCATCGCGCCGGTGAACAGGTTGAGATAACCGAAGTAGCGCGCGTAGCCCGGGTCGTGGGCCATGTAGCCGGTCGAGTAGATGTGGATCCACGTGCCGACGAACGTGATGATCATGATCATCACCGCGGAGAGCGAATCGAGGTGCAGCGCGAGCGGCGCCTTGAAGCTACCGACCTCGAGCCAGTTCCACGCGGTCTGCGTGTAACCGCCGGTCTGCCACAGCGCCGGCAAGACTTTGTCGGGCTCCGGCGATGCCGGATGGAAGAACAATCCCCAGAACACGAGGATGCCGGCGAGCACGCACGCGCCGAACACGGTCGCGATCGCGATCGTGCCGACGGTCGCTTTCGAGAAGTAGCGGCCGAGGATCAGGTTGAATGCCGCGCCGAGCAGTGGAAGCAGCGGGATCCACAACAGGGCCGGCAGGCCGAGAAACGTCAGGCTTTGCGGGTCCATCTGTTAGTGCCTTAGGGTCGTGAGCTTGTCGACGTCGACGTTGCGCCGGCCGCGGAACACCGCGACGACGATCGCGAGACCGACCGACGCTTCCGCGGCGGCCACGCCGATCACGATCAGCGCGAAGGTGTGAGCGGACAGCGCGCCTTCGTCGCCCCACATGCGAGAGAACGTCAGCAGCGTGATGTTCGCGGCGTTGAGCATGAGCTCGACGCTCATCAACATGATCAGTGCGTTGCGGCGGATCAGCACGCCGAGCATGCCGATCAGGAACAACACGGCGGCGAGCACCAAGAAGTGCCCGTAGCCGACATCGAACAGCAGGTCGTTCATGAGTGACCCGGGCCTTTCGTGCCTTCGTCGCTGATGTCGTCTTCGTGCAGCGGTCGCGCGATCGCGATCGCGCCGACGACGGCCACGAGCAAGAGGATCGAGATGGCTTCGAACGGGAACAAGCCGCCGTTGAACAGGTCGGTGCCGACCGCCTTGACCGAGCCCCAGTCGTGGCCGAGCTGCGTCATCCGCGGCGCCGCGAAGGCGACGGCCTTGTTCGGCAGCTCGACGTTCCACAGCACCGACACGAGCCGGCCGATCAGATACAGGATCGCGATCCCGCCGACGACCTGGCCGACGTGACCGGTCGGCGCGACCGGCTCGTCCTCGGGCCGGTTCAAGATCATGATGACGAAGACGAACAGCACCATGATCGCGCCGGCGTAGACCAACATCTGCAGCACGGCCAAGAACGACGCGTAGAGCAGCATGTAGATCGCCGCGATGCCCAAGAAGCTGCCGACCATGCCCATCACGGCGGCGATCAGGTTGCGGCGAGAGATCACGAAGATCGCACCGACGACGGATGCGATCGCGAACGCCCAGAACAAGAGCGCCATGCCCATGCCGTGGCCGTCGACGGTGTCGCTGTGCGGCGACGGCGGCGTCGGCGCGCCGGTGCGAACGTCGCCGAAGTGCTGCGCCTGCGCGGGAGCTTGTTGCGCGAGCGCGACCGTCGGTGCGCAGATCGCGAGCGCGATCAACAGCGCGTAGATCCTCACGCGGCCCTCCGCTTCACGGCGGCTTCGAAGTCGGCGCGGAACTTCGTCAAGAAGCCCATCGTCGGCCACGCCGCGGCATCGCCGAGCGCGCAGATCGAGTTGCCCGCGATGCCCTGCGCGATCGTGCCCATCAGCGCGAGGTCGTCGGGCTTGCCGTTGCCTTCGCCGACGCGGCGCGCGACTTTTTCGAGCCAGCCGGTGCCCTCGCGGCACGGCGTGCACTGGCCGCACGACTCGTGCGCGAAGAACTTGAGGATGCGCCACAAGGCGCGCGGCAGATCGGTCTGATCATCCATCACGACGATGCCGCCCGAGCCGGCCATCGTGCGCAGCGGCTTGCCGCCGCCGAGATCGAACTGCTTGCCCGGCAGATACTCGACCGGCTTGATCCGCTCGTCGGTCTGCAGCGCGTCGAACTCGCACGGCACGTCGAGCTCGGATTCGTCGAGCGGCGGCATCGACACGCCGCCGGGAATCACCGCCTTGATCTTGCGGCCTTCCTTCGATAGCCCGCCGCAGACCTCGTGAATGATCTGGTTGAACGTGATGCCCATCGGCAGCTCGAACACG
>DASXEF010000696.1:0-6151 GCA_036490255.1 Kofleriaceae bacterium | reverse complement strand
GGCTCTCGATGCCGAGCAGGTGACAGGCCTTCTTGAGCGCGTACGAGTGGCGATGCTCCTCGCCGGTCCACAGCGTGGTGAACTGCCAGAGCTCCCAATCCTTGGTGAGCCCGGTGACGCGCGTCCAGACTTCGCCGTAGTGCGGCACGCCGTGCTCGATCACCGCAGTCGCGAGCAGCGACCTGCGATCGAAGTCGCTGAGCAGTCCGGCATCGGCGTCCGACTTCAATTGATTCCAATCGAAGTCGGTGATGCGCCAGCCGGTCTTCTCGGTGAGCTCGTAGTACTCCTCGTAGTGCATCGACGAATGTTTAATCGATGATCGGCCGGTTGGGGACGGGGCTCGGTCACGATTCGGCAACGCGAGCCTGTCGGAAGTCCTGACAATCGCTAAGTGAGCCGGCGCGCACGGTCCAGCAGCAGCTCGCGCTCGCGCGCATTGCCGGCCAGCTCGGCCGCGCGCGTGAATTCGGCGCGTGCCTCGGCGGTGCGGCCCAGCTTGGCCAGCAGATCCCCGCGCACGCTCGGCAGCAGGTGGTAGCCGGGCAGCGCCTCACGCAGCGTGTCGACGATCGCGAGCCCGGCGGCGGGGCCTTCGGCCATGCCGACCGCGACCGCGCGGTTGAGCTCGACGATCGGCGACGGCGACAGCGCCGCGAGCTCGGCGTACAGCGCCGCGATCTTCGCCCAATCGGTGTCGGCGGCGGCGCGTGCCCGCGCGTGACACGCGGCGAGCGCGGCCTGCATCACGTACGGCCCGCGCGGCGAGCCGGCGAGGATCGC
The DNA here is from genome assembly GCA_036490255.1 of Kofleriaceae bacterium. Classification (GTDB taxonomy): domain Bacteria; phylum Myxococcota_A; class Polyangia; order Haliangiales; family Haliangiaceae; genus JABFXX01. The sequence continues at coordinate 5,368 of DASXEF010000696.1, read as the reverse complement.
CTCGGCGCGCTCGAGCGCGGCCAAGCCGCGGCGCACGAGCAACCAATCCCAGCGCGCGCGGTTCTGCTCGAGCAGCAAGATCGGCGTGCCGTCGGGCGCGACGCGCGCGGCGAGCCGCGACGCCTGGATCTCCATCAGCGCGACGAGGCCGTGCACCTCGGGCTCGTTCGGCGCCAGCTCGGCGAGGATTCGGCCGAGCCGCATCGCGTCGTCGCACAGCTCGGGACGCGTCCATGCCGCGCCGCTCGACGCCGCATAGCCTTCGTTGAAGATCAGGTAGACGACTTCGAGCACGCTCGCGAGCCGGCTCTGCAGCTCGTCGCCGCGCGGCACCTCGAACGGGACCTTGGCATCTGCGAGCGTCTTCTTCGCGCGCACGATCCGCTGCGAGATCGTCGGCGCCGGCACCAAGAACGCCTTTGCGATCTCGTCGACGGTGAGCCCGCCGAGCAAGCGCAGCGTCAGCGCGACGCGGGCTTCGTTCGACAGCACCGGATGGCACGAGGTGAACACGAGGCGGAGCAAGTCGTCGCCGATCGGCTGGTCGAGCTGGTCGACGATGTCGGGATGCTCCGGATCGGGCTCGGTCAACGGCAACTTGTCGAACCGCGCGCGCCGGCGGATCGCGTCGATCGCGCGATTCTTCGCGGTCTGGACCAACCACGCGCCGGGATTGTCGGGGATGCCGTCGGCCGGCCAGCGCTCGAGCGCCGTCACCAGCGCGTCTTGCGCGAGCTCTTCGGCCTGGCCGACGTCGCGGGTCATCCGCGCCAACCTCGCGATCAGCTTGGGGGCTTCGATCCGATAGATCGCTTCGATGGTGCGCGCGGCGTCGCTCAGGCCCGCGAGTATACCGATTCCATGCGACCGGCCGCGTCACGCCGGCTCGCTCGTACATGCAGCTCAAATCCGCCGTGCTCTTCATTGCCCTCGCGTTCGCTCCGGCTTGTCACAAGGCCGATCCCGCCGAGAAATCGGTCCAGATGATGGAAGAGCTCGGCGACGCCGCGGACTCGGCCAACGGCGACTGTACGAAGCTCGCCGCTTCGGTCAAGACGATCGCGGCGAAGTATCAGGGCGACATCGCCGACATGAAGGCGCTCGACGCCAAGATGAAGGGCGACAAGGACGCGCAGAAAGCGCTCGAGGAGAAGTACGCATCGCGCCTCGAGAAGGCGATGCCGAAGCTGATGAAGATCCTCAAGTGCAGCGACGACGCCACGTTCAAGGCCGCCGCCGCGCCGCTCGACGGCTTGTACTAAGCCATGAAAGACGACGACGCAGTCGCCAGCGTGTTTTCGAAGCTCCGGATCCGGTTGGCGGCCCAGCGCGACAAGCGAGAGCTGGTCGAGTGGGCCAGCGATGTCAGCGAGACCGACTGCGTATTCGAGACCGGCGCGATCGACATCGCGATCGATCCCGAGACGCTACGATCTCTGGCCTCGAGGTAGCAAACGGCGCGTTCAGGCTCGACTACGCCTTCTTGCTCGTCGTCGGGTACTTCGCCTCCATCTCGCGGACGTTGTCGGGCACCTCCGGAAAATCGGAGAGCTCGCCGATCTGGCGGATCTCGATCTCGCTCTCGCCGCCGTGCGGGTTCGGGCAGCGCTTGACCCATTCGACCGCTTCTTCGATCGACTTGCACTGCCAGACCCAGTAGCCGGCGACGAGCTCTTTCGCCTCGGCGAACGGGCCGTCGACCACGCTGCGCTTGCTGCCGCTGAAGCGGACGCGCTTGCCGACCTTGCTGGCCAACAGGCCGTTGGCGTCGAGCATGATGCCCGCCTTGATGAGCTCGTCGTTGAACTTGCCCATCTCGGTCAGCATTTTCATATCCGGCGGGTTGCCGAGCTCGCTCTCTTCGTTGGCCTTGACGATAATCATGAATCGCATGGGTGGATGTCCTTTCTAGATCGGCAACGAACGAGCTGGGCCTAGATCGACAAGCGTTCGACAATCGTTCGCCGAAAGTTTTTCGCGGCGTAACTGCTATGGTGGCGCCGTGAATCGGTCCGACGCGGCGCGCCGTTACGCAGCTTGGATCGAAAAATATCGTTGGCCGATCGTACTCGCGTCGATCGCCGTCGCTGCGGTCGCCGGCGTGATCGCATCGACGATCGCGATCCGCGCCGATTTCTCGTACCTGCTGCCGCAATCGGCCCGCTCGGTTCAGGATCTGCGCGCGATCGAGAAGCGGGCGCGCGTGATCGGCACCGCGATGATCGCGGTCGAATCCGATCATCCCGACAGCCGGCGGCGCGCGGCGATCATGATGCGCGACCGCGCGACCGCGCTCGGGCAGGGGATGGTCGCGAGCATCACGTTCGACGAGCGCGTCGAGCGCCAGTACGCGTGGGACAACCGCTGGCTGTTCGCCGATCTCAAAGATCTCGAAGCCGCGCGCGACGCGCTGAAATCGCAGATCGATCAGGCGAAGCTCGCGGCAAATCCGCTGTTCGTCTCGCTCGACGACTCGCCGCCGGATACGAAGGCGGCCGATTCGCTGCGCGACAAGCTCGCGGACGCCGAAGCGAAGAGCAAAGATCCGGGCGAGCTGATCAGCAAGAACGGCCGCGTGCAGATGATGATCGTGCACACCGGGTTCTCGACCGGCGATGTCGACAAAGATCGCGAGCTGCTCGGCAAGCTCGATGCGCTCGGCGCGCAAGTCCACGCCGAGTTGCCGGATGTCGCGGTCGGCGTCGCCGGCGACGTGCCGGTCAGCGTCGCCGAGCACGACGCGATCTTGAGCGGCATGTTGCGCGCGACGCTGGTCACCGTCGCGCTCGTGATGATCGCGCTCGTCTGGTACTTCCGATCGGCGCTCGCGATCGGCGCGCTGTCGTGGTCGCTGACGGTCGGCACGCTCGTCACGTTCGCGTTCGCGAAGCTGACGCTCGGCTACTTGAACGCGGCGACGGCGTTCTTGTCGTCGATCGTGATCGGTAACGGCATCAACGTCGGCATCCTGGTGACCGCGCGCTACCTCGAAGAGCTGCGCCGCGGCACGTCGCCGAGCGAGGCGCTGGTCGCATCGATCGAGAAGACGATCGAGGGCACGTTCACCGCCGCGCTCACGGCGGCGGTCGCCTACGCATCGCTCGTGATCACGATCTTCCGCGGCTTCCGCCACTTCGGCATCATCGGCGGCGTCGGGATCTTGCTGTGCTGGATCAGCGGCTACGTCGTGCTGCCGGCGGCGCTCGCGGTCGCGCGCAATGTCATCAAGCCGGGCAAGGCGCGGCCGGCGAGCTGGCTCGGCAAGCTGCTGCCGCGCCGGCTAGACCTCGTCGCCGGCGTCGCATTGACGCTGACCGCGGCCGCCGGCGCGATCGCGATCCGGTTTCTGCTCAACGATCCGTTCGAGAACAACTTTCGCAACCTGCGCTCGCAATCGGCCGACATCGCGCGCGCGCAGAAGTGGATGACGACGATCGATCAATCGTTCGGCCAAGGCCTCGATGCCGGCTTCGTGATCGCGGCGCCGACGCGCGCGGACGTCGCGCCGCTCGAGGCGAAGCTCGCGGCGGTCGACGCCGGCAAGCCCGAGAAGCAAAAGTTGTTCGCGAGCCTGACGTCGATCGATGACGTGCTGCCCAAAGATCAGGCGCAGAAGCTCGCGGTGCTCGCGCAGATCCGCGCGCTGCTGTCGGGCAAAGACTTCGATGCGCTCGACGACAAGGACAAAGCCGCGGCGCTGAAGCTGCGGCCGCCCGACAACTTGCACGTGCTCGCGCCCGACGACGTGCCCGATGCGGTCGCGTGGCCGTTCATCGAATCCGACGGCACGCGCGGCAAGTTGATCTTGGCGACGTCGGGCAAGGGCTACGAAGTCTGGGATACGCGCGACACGATGCGATGGGCGAAGTCGGTGCGCGCGATCGGCCTCGCCGACGACGTCCACCTCGGCGGCGCGTCGTTCGTGTTCGCCGACGTGATCGCCGGCGTGCTCAGCGACGGCCCGCGCGCGACGCTCGCCGCCGCGCTCGGCGCGATCCTCGTCGTGCTGCTCGTGATCGGAGCCAATCGCTTCGCGCTCGTCACGATCGTGTGTGGATTCTCCGGCACGTTGCTGATGCTCGGCGTCTCCGCGATCGCCGGGCTCAAGGTCAACTTCCTAGATTTCGTCGCGCTGCCGATCACCATCGGCATCGGCATCGAGTACGCGGTCAACATCATCACGCGCGCGCGCCAAGAAGGGTTCGATCACGGCCGAGACGTGCTCGCGTCGACCGGCGGCGCCGTCGTGCTGTGCTCGTTCACCACGACGGTCGGCTACGGCTCGCTGCTGCTATCGCAGAACCTCGGCATCCGCTCGTTCGGCATCGCCGCGATGCTCGGCGAGATCACGTGTCTGCTCATGGCGCTGATACTGGCGCCTTCGCTGCTGTGGCTCGTGCGATCGCGGCGTACACCGCCAGCATGACGATCGCCGCGACGATCATGTTGCCGCGCACGAAGTAGCCGGCGGCGAGCGCGATCACGGCGGCGACGACGATCCAGCCGAGCGCACGTGCGAGCCGTACGACCGGTGCGTGTGCGAGCACGAGCAACGCCGCGAACGCGATCGGATAGCCGGCGGCCCAACCCCACGCGACCGCCGTAAAGTCGCTGCCGAGCGCGGCCGCGATCGCGAATGCGGCCGGCAGCACGACGAGCGCGATCGCGTGATACGCGAGCACGCGGCGAGGTTGGCCGATGCCGGCGAGCATCGGCGGGATCACGAACGACACGATTCGCAGCGCACCGACCGCGCACAGGATGCGTGCGGCCGTCGCGGCCGTCGCCGGCAACGGCCCGTACAACGCGCGCAACAACGCGTCGGCTTCGAGCCCGATGAAGGCGACGATCGGCGCGAGCGCGAGCGCGTTCTGTCGCGTGAATGTCACGAGCGTCGCGATCGCATCGCCGCCGGCGGCGAACACGGGAAACGCGACGTCGGCGGTGATGCTCGACACCAGCTTGACGACGTCGAGCACGAGCTCGTACGCGAGCCGATACGCGCCGACCGCGGCATCGCCGAACCACGCGCCGACGACGAGGTAATCGGCGCTCGCGTACGCGTAGTACATCAGCTCGCCGACCGACAGCGCGCCGGCGAACTTCGCGGCGGCCCAGGCGCGCGTGCGATCGAACTGCAGCCGCGGTCGCCACGGCTCGCGCAGCTGCACACCGGCGCTCGTCACGATCGTGTTCGCGACCGGACCGAGCGCGAAGCACCACACGTGCTCGCCGGCGGCTGCGAGGCCGAGCTTCGTCGCGGTCTCGACGAGCCCGGCGATCACGCGGATCGCCGACAGCTCGCCGAATCGCAGCTCGCGACGCATGCGCGCCTCGGGCACGACCGAGCTGGCCTGGATCACGAGCC
>DASXEF010000684.1:0-7767 GCA_036490255.1 Kofleriaceae bacterium | reverse complement strand
CTCTACGCGCAGCTGCAGAAGGACGACGCGACGTTCAAGACGCTGCCGGCGATCCTGTTCGACAACACGCTCGACGACGACAAAGACGGCAAGGCGCAGATCGCCCGCTACGTCCACCCGGTCGGCACGTATCAGCTGCTCGCGCTCGGCGGCAAGTTCGATCCGACCGCCGAGATCTGCGACAACAAGATCGACGACGACGGCAACGGCAAGATCGATTGCGACGACGCGACGTGCAAGGAGGCGATGGCGTGCCGGCCGGAGATCAAGAAGTCGGTCGACTTGTTCGTGATGTCGCACTGCCCGTACGGCACGAAGGCGATGCTCGCGACGAAGCAGTTCGCCGACACGTTCGGCAAGGACGCGACGATCGCCGTGCACTACATCGGCGACAGCGACGCGAGCGGCCAGCTCAAGTCGATGCACGGCCCCGACGAGGTCAGCGACGATCTCCGCGAGGTCTGCGCGATCCAGCACTACAGCAAGGATCAAAAGTTTCTCGACTTCCTGGCGTGCCGCAGCAAGGACGTCAAAGCCGACTGGAAAACGTGTACCGGCGGCACGACCGGCATCGACGCCAGCGTGATCGACACGTGCGTCGCGAGCGAAGGCCCGAAGCTGCTCACCGCGAGCTTCCAGGTCGCGAGTAGGCTCGAGATCCAGTCGAGCCCGACGTTCCTCGTCAACAATCGCGAGACGTTCAACGCGCAGGACGCCGCGGGAATCGCGTCGACGTTCTGCAAATCGAACCCGGGCCTGCCGGCGTGTGACAAGCAGCTGCCGGCCGCCGCGGCGCCGGCCCAAGCGCCGGGCGGCGGTGGCGCGGCCTGCGGCACGCCCAACTAATCGTCGTTGACGAGATCGTAGATCGCGTGGAGCGCGCCGATCGGGTCGACTTCGAGCCCGACGGTCGCGGACCAATCGTTCGGCGCGTCGATCGCGCGATCGACCCCGAGCACGATGCGCGCGCCGGCGACGTGGCGTAGCCATCGGATCGACGGCGGGTTCCACGAGCCGACGTAGCCGATGGCGAGCTCCGCGGTGACGACGCTCGGGCTGGCGCCGAGACGCAGCGCGAGGCTGCCACCGCGGCTCGTATGCGCGTACGTCGGCAGCGCTTCGATCACGAGCTCGCCGCCCGCGACCGGCCCCGAGCTCGTGCGGAGCTCGGCCCACGCGCCGAGCCGCACGTCATCGTGGAGGCCGATGCCGAACGTCACGTCGGCGGTCGCCGCGGCTGCGAACGCGACGCTCGATCCAGCCGTCGATGCGGGCTCCGAGACGCTGCGCGCGGCGACGTCCGAATGCTGCGACGTGATGCCGATCCCGAGTCGGCCCCAGATCGACCACTCGACCGCCGGCCGCGGCGGCGGGTCGTCGACCACATGCGGGCTGAGGACACCCATCGTGAACATCGAGTCGGGACCGAAGATGTCGCTGATCGAGCCAGAGCCCGATCCGTCCGTGTGGTCGGCATCGTCGAGCTGCTGGTCGGAGCCGGCGCTCGGCGGATCTGCGAGCGCCGCCGGCGTCACCGCGAGCGTCGCGCCCGCCAACGAGCTCGCGATCACGGCGAGGTGCCGGCGCGGTCGCGTCGGGCAGTCGGCGGTCATCACCGTGCCGTCCGGCCGGCGATAGAACCGAACACACGGCGTGAGCCCGCGCGTCGCCAGCACGCCCTCGGCGTCGGCGCGCGTCATCTCCGACAGATTGAACACGGGCCGGTCGCAGCCGTTGCACACGCGCACGCGATCGTCGCCGACCATGTCGTCCCAGCGCTGCTTGCACGCGAAGCTGACGCGAACGTTTTGCAGCTCGAGTGTGGACTCGGTCTTCCCCAGCCCGCCTCGCACGGTCGCGAGCTCGTCGACGATGCTCGGCGAATCTAGACGCCGTTCCAGTCGCCGTTCCAGTCGCCGTTCCAGTCGTTCGATCTCGCGCTCGAGCGGCTCCATTCAGGCTTCAACGCACGACCGACCGCGTCTAATCTCCCTTCACGCGATCGTAGATCGCGTGAAGCAAACCGATCGGCTCGACCTCGACGCCGATCGTCGCGGACCAGTCATGAGATTCGTCGAGCGCGCGGTCCACGGTCACGACGACGCGACCGCCGACGACGTGGCGCAGGTGCCGGCGCATCGACGGATACGCCCCGACGTAGCCGATGCCGAGCTCGCCGGTGATCACGTGCGGATTCGCGCCGGCGCGCAGCACGACGCTGCCCGCGCCGCTGATCCGACTTTCGGCGGGGCTCGGCGGCACGCCTTCCAACACCAGCTCGGCGCCGGCGACGGGCCCCGACGTCGTGCGGAGCTCGCCCCACGCGCCGACGCGGAGATCGCCGTCGTGCGCGACACCGAGCGTGAGATCCGCGGCCGCCGCGGCGGCGAGCGTCACCGTCGCTCCCGACATCGGCGCCGGTTCGGTGCTACGCGCGGTCACGTCCGATGGCGGCTGCGTGATCGCGATGCCGAGCCGTCCCCACAGCGACCACTCGACGAGCGGCCGCGGGATGACTTCGACGACGTCCATCGCGCCCATCACGACTTCGACTTGATCGATCTGCGTCGCGGCCAACACCGCTGCGAACGTGCGCCCCGGAATCGGAATGCCTTGCTGGTAGCTCTGCTCGATCGTGACGCCAGTGCCCGAACCCGCCGAGCCGTCGGCAGCCGGAGCAGCTTGCGGCGGATCGGCGATGGCAGGCGCCGCGAGCGCGAGCGTGGCGCCCGCCGCGGCGACCGCGAGTCGATGGCCGCGCGGCCGCGTCGGGCAATCGCTCGTCATCATCGTGCCGTCGGCGCGCCGGTAAAACCGCATGCACGGGGTGAGCCCGCGCGTCGCGAGCACGGCCTCGGCGTCGGCGCGCGTCATCTCCGAGAGGTTGAACACCGGCCGTTCACAGCCGGCGCAGACCCGCACGCGATCGTCGCCGACCATGTCGTCCCAGCGCTGCTTGCACGGCGACGCGATGCGGACGTTCGCGAGCTCGATGCCGCGCTCGCGCTTGCCGAGCCCGCGCCGGATCGTGACGAGCTCGCCGGCCATGCTCGGTACACGGTGTTCGAGGCGTTCGATCTCGCGCTCCAGCGGCTCGTCCATTCGAGCTTCAACGCACGGCGTCGTCGGACGGTGCCTGGCACGCGCTGACGTCGATCCGCGCGCCGCAGCTGGTCGTGTCGCAGGCCTACACGCCGAAGCGACGCTTCATGCGCTGCACCGTGCTGCGCGCGACGCCGAGCGTGCGCGCCGCTTCCGACACGTTGCCGCCGGCGTGTGCGAGCGCGCGAACCAGCGCATCGCGCTCGGCGTCGACGATCGCGCCCTGCGACGGCCGCGTCGGTGCATCGCCGAGCTCGCTCGGCAGGTGCCGGCGATCGATCCACATGGCGCCGTCGCCGTCGGCGATCACGCGTGCGACCGCGAGCATCGACTTGAGCTCGCGGACGTTGCCCGGCCATGCGCCCTGCGCGATCGCGTCGGCGGCTTCGGGCGAGAGCGCCGCGCGATCACCGAGCAAGTGATGTGCGAGCGCGACGATGTCGGTGCGCTCGCGCAGCGGCGGAATCCGTACGACGCCGCCTTTGAGCCGGTAATAGAGATCTTGGCGAAACGCGCCGGTCGCGACGAGCGCCGGCAGATCGCGGCAGGTCGCGCAGATCACGCGCACGTCGGCGCGCTCGAGCCGCGTGTCGCCGACGCGCCGGAACGATCCGGTCTCGAGCACGCGCAACAGCGCCGCCTGCATCGCGGTCGACATCTCGGCGACCTCGTCGAGGAACAACGTGCCGCCGGTCGCGGCGCGGAACAGGCCGGCGCGACCGGTGCGCTCGGCGCCGGTGAACGCGCCCGGCGCGTAACCAAACAGCTCCGACTCGAGCAAGCTCGGCGCGATCGCGCCGCAGTTGACGGCGTGGAACGGTCCGGCGCTGCGCGAGCTCGCCGCGTGGATCGCGTTCGCGAACAGCTCCTTGCCGGCGCCGGTCTCGGCGAGCAACATGACCGGCAAGTCGCTCGTCGCGAGCGCGCGGCTCCAGTCGATCGCCGCGGCGACGTTGCGATCGTCGGCGAAGATCGTCGCGAACGGATCGTCGACGCTGCGGGCCTGCGATCGCGCGACGGGCCGCGTCGCGATCGCGGGCTCGAAGATCGCGAGCAGCGCGACGATCGCACCGTGCGGCGCCGCGACCGGCTCGAGCTTCATGCGCCAGCTGCGCCGGCCGAGCTCGATCAACGCGTTCGTCGGCGCGAGCGCTTCGGCGAGCAACTGTCGCCAATCGAGCCCGAGCTGCGCGAGCTCGCGCGCACCTTCGGCCGGCACCAGCTCGCGCGCTGCGGCGTTCGCGCGCGAGATCACGCCGGGCGCTTCGATCCACAGCGCGGGCTCGCGAATGCGATCGAGCGAGCGGCCGAGCACGCGCGTCAGCGAGCGGCCGGCGTGCGCGTACGCCTGCAAGCGCAGCAAGCCTTCGAGCGAACGTGCGGCGTCGACGATCGTCGCCGCGATCTCCGGGCTCGCGTGATCGAGGCGCGACGTCGCGTCGAGCACGGCGATCGGCGAGCCGTCGAGCCCGCGCACCGGCGCCGCGTAACACACGAGCTCGTGATAGCTGCGACCGAAGTGCGCGTGGCCGTGGACCTCGGTCGGCCGATTCGCGACCGCGGCGGTGCCGATCGCGTTCGTGCCGCGCGTGGCCTCGCTCCAGTTCGCGCCTTCGATCAAGCGGACGTGTTGCGCGATCTCGGCGAACTCGCCGCCGCCGCTCGTCCGCACGACGACGCCGTCGGGATCGGCGAGCAGCAGCAAGAAGTCGTGCTCGGCCACGCTCGCGGTCGCGCGATCGAGCACCGAATCGCCGAGCGCGCGTACGAGCTCGATCGGCTCGGCGTGCAAGCGCAGCGCTTCGCCGCACAGCAAGTGCTCTTCGGGCGCGGCGCCGTCACGCGGTGCGCCGAGTGACTTCGCGCGGCTCCAGCACGTCGCGAGGTCCGGAGCGATCGGGGCCGGCAGGCCGGCGTGAAACGCCTGCCACGTCGCGACCGCAACATCGTCCAGCACCAACCGCTCGCTCACCTAGCCAGCGTGCTCCGCGTCGGTGGCTCGCGCAACCGACGATTGCCTCGATCGGCGGCAGGTGCCGCGCGGCAGCTGGAGCGTTTCGCGGCACCTCGACGCGTCGCGATATCGGGACCTCGATGACTTCGTCGGCGGCAAGCTCGTTGCAACGCGCGCGGACCGAGGAGAGACCACATGAAATACGCACGTCCGAACACCAGCGGTAGCAAGCTCAACTACGAGTCGCGGTACGACAACTTCATCGGTGGCGAGTTCGTCCGCCCGGTGAAGGGGCAGTATTTCGAAAACATTTCGCCGGTGACGGGCCGTCCGTTTACCGAGGTCGCACGGTCGACCGCCGAGGACATCGAGAAGGCGCTCGACGCCGCGCACGGTGCCCGCGAGGCGTGGGGCAAGACCTCGCTGACCGATCGCTCGAACATGCTGCTCAAGATCGCCGACGTGATGGAGCAGAACATGGAGACGCTCGCGCTCTCCGAGAGCTGGGACAACGGCAAGCCCGTCCGCGAGACGATGGCCGCCGATCTACCGCTCGCGATCGATCACTTTCGCTACTTCGCGGGCTGCCTGCGCGCCGAAGAAGGCTCGGTCTGCGAGATCGACCACAACACGATGGCCTATCACATCAAGGAGCCACTCGGCGTCGTCGGTCAGATCATCCCGTGGAACTTCCCGCTGCTGATGGCCGCGTGGAAGCTCGCGCCCGCGCTCGCCGCCGGTAACTGCGTCGTGCTCAAGCCCGCCGAGCAAACGCCGGCGACGATCCTGCTGTGGGCGAAGATGATCGGCAATCTGTTGCCGAAGGGCGTGCTCAACATCGTCAACGGCTTCGGCATCGAAGCCGGCAAGCCGCTCGCGCAGAACAAGCGGATCGCCAAAGTGGCGTTTACCGGCGAGACCACGACCGGCCGACTGATCATGCAATACGCGTCGGAGAACATCATCCCCGTCACGCTCGAGCTCGGCGGCAAGTCGCCGAACATCTTCTTCGCCGACGTGCTCGACAAAGACGATGACTTCCGCCAGAAGGCGCTCGAAGGCTTCGCGATGTTCATGTTGAACCAGGGCGAGGTCTGCACCTGCCCGTCGCGCGCGCTCGTCGACAAGAAGATGTACGGCGCGTTCATGGAGCTCGCGGTCGAGCGCACGAAGCGCGTGATGCCGGGCGATCCGTTCGACACCGACACCAAGCTCGGCGCGCAGGCGTCGAACGATCAGCTCGAGAAGATCCTGTCGTACTTCGACATCGGCAAGAAAGAAGGCGCGAAGGTTCGCACCGGCGGCGAGCGCGTCAAGCTCGGCGGCGGCCTCGAGGACGGCTACTACATCGCGCCGACGATCTTCGAGGGCAACAACAAGATGCGGATCTTCCAGGAAGAGATCTTCGGCCCGGTGGTCTCGGTGACGAGCTTCGACGGCTACGACAACGCGATCGAGATCGCGAACGACACGCTCTACGGCCTCGGCGCCGGCGTGTGGACGCGCGACGGCTCGACGGCGTATCGCGCGGGCCGCGCGATCCAAGCCGGCCGCGTGTGGACGAACTGCTATCACCACTACCCGGCGCACGCCGCGTTCGGTGGCTACAAGCACTCGGGCATCGGCCGCGAGAACCACAAGATGATGCTCGACCACTACAGCCAGACCAAGAACCTCCTGGTCAGCTACGACCCGAAGCCGATGGGTTTCTTCTAGTGGGCTCGATCGCCGCCACCCCGCTCGCGCTCGAATGGATCGCGAAGCTGACCGTACAGCACGGCCCGCTGATGTTTCATCAGTCGGGTGGTTGCTGCGATGGCTCGGCGCCGATGTGCTACGCCGACGGCGAGTTCAAGCTCGGCGCGCGTGACGTCAAGCTCGGCGAGGTCGGCGGCGCGGGGTTCTACATGGGCGGCGACCAGTACGAGCGCTGGGCTCACACCGACCTGGTGCTCGACATCGTTCCGGGCCGCGGAGCGGGCTTTTCGCTCGAAGGACCGGAGGGTGTGAGGTTCCTGATCCGGTCGAACATTTGTGCAGTGTGAACGGGCCTAGAACCGAAAAACGACTCAGATTTAGCGGACATCGATATTTGACGCAGCCCGCTCTGCCAACCGGACGAATCTACACGCGTTAGTCCGGAGATCGGTTGGTAGGAGAAATCGACTTGACCGATTGCGTCATTGTTTATAAGACGCGCGCATGACGAACGCTCAAGAACGCAAGGCGCAGGAGCGGCAGGCACGTCGGCGCCGGATCCAAGAGGCGGCTCGTACGGTGTTCGCGGAGCGCGGCTACGCCGGTGCGTCGATCGAGCTGATCGCTCGCGCGGCGCAGCTGTCGGTCGGCGCGATCTATCTCTACTTCCGCTCGAAAGAGGATCTGTACACGTCGCTGATCGAGGACGCCCTGACGGTGTTCGACGTCGAGATGGGTCAGATCCGCGAGCACACCGACGTCGCGAAGCGCCTGTTCGAGACCTGGCAGGTGCTCGTGCGTTGGGCCGAGCGCGACGCGGAAGGTCCGCGCATCTTGCGCTTGCTCGCGCAGCCCGCGGTTCGCCCGCAGCTGTCCGACGAAGTCGTCGCCGCCGTGTCGGCGGGCATCGCGCGGATTCAAGATCACATCGGCGCGTGCGTCGCCGACGGCATCCACGCGAACGTCTATCGCCAGGTCAACGCGCGCGAGATCGCCGATCTCGCGTGGTCGGT
>DASXEF010000678.1:0-12640 GCA_036490255.1 Kofleriaceae bacterium | reverse complement strand
GCCGTCGAAGGCATCAGCCAGAAAGTGCTCACGCAGACGCTGCGCCAGCTCGAGCGCGACGGCCTGATCACGCGCACCGTGTATCCAGAAGTGCCGCCGCGCGTCGAGTACGAGCTGACGTCGCTGGGCCGGGCGTTGCTCAAGCGCACGCTGCCGGCGTGGAATTGGATCGTCACGCAGGTGCCGAAGCTGGAGCGCGCGCGGGCAGCGTTTGACAACAAAAGGCGCTAAGAACGGACCGTGCGCCGAAGACTTCTCACTCGCCTCAGCATCGTGATCGGGATCCTCGGGGCCGCGCACTACTACATCTGGCTGCGATTCGTGCACGCGCCGCACTTGCCGGCGCCGTGGAACATCGTCGCGACGCTCGCGATCGTCGGGCTCGGCGTGAGCATGCCGCTCTCCGTGATCTGGATGCGCATGGTGTCGCGCCGACGCTCGCACGTGATGACCGACGTCGTTTACATGTGGTTCGGCATCGCGACGTACTTGCTGCTCGCCGCGGCGCTCACCGATGTCGCGCGGGTGTTTGGCATTCCAGCACGAACGTCGGCGCTGGTCGCGATCATCGGCGTCGCACTGACGATCGTCTACGGCCTGGTCAACGTGCAACGCGGCGCGCGCGTCAAGCGCGTGACCGTGCCGCTCGCGAAGCTGCCGGCATCGGCGGATGGCTACAAGATCGTGCAGCTGACCGACGTGCACATCGGGCCGACGCTCGGCGCCGCGTTCGCGCGGCAAGTCGTCGAGCGCGTGCAAGCGCTCGCGCCCGATCTGATCGTGATCACCGGCGACTGCGTCGACGGCAACTTGAGCGCGCTCGCCGAGCAAGTCGAGCCACTGCGCGATTTGCACGCGCGCGACGGCGTCTACGCGGTGACCGGAAACCACGAGTACTACTGGAATGCCGACGCGTGGATCGCGCACCTCGGCTCGCTCGGTTTGCGGTTCCTGCGCAACGAACGCGTGCGCATCGCTGCCGGCATCGAGCTCGCCGGCGTCGACGATTCGAGCGCCGCCGGCATGCTTGCCGGTCACGGCGAAGACATCCCGCGCGCGCTCGCCGGCCGCGATCCCGAGCTACCGGTCGTGTTGCTCGCGCATCATCCGAGCTCGATCGGCCGCGCCGTCGCGGCTGGCGCAGATTTACAGCTGTCGGGACACACGCACGGTGGCCAGTTGTTGCCGCTCGGTTGGCTCGCGCGACTGTTCGAGCCGCGCGTCGCGGGCTTGGCGCGGTTCGGCGCGACGTGGTTGTACGTGAGCGAAGGCACCGGGTTCTGGGGCCCTCCGCTCCGCATCGGCACGACGCAGGAGATCACGCTGATCACGCTGACGCGGCCTTTGGCAGCTTAGCGAGCGCGACTCGACGAGGTACCAGAATGCAACTGCGTGCGAATCCGCTCGCCCGACCGCGTCCGAAGATTCGATCCAGATCACACGGCGCGATCCGCGTCGACATTCACGGGCTCGTCGGGCGGGCACCGCGTTGACGATGGAGATGGCCTTCCGGCCCTGAGCTTGCAACGTGCTACCGTCACACTATGAAACATTTACTATTCGCGTCTGCATTGATGCTCGCGACTGGTGCGATCGGTTGCTACGACGACGACCAACAGCCACAGCCGCAATACGCCGGCCAGGGCGCTCCCGGTGGTGATGCCGACGACGGCGGCGCGGATCTCGTCGAGGTCAGCCCGGGCGTCGAAGTGATCGCCGATTACGACGAACCGATCTTCTTCGCCGACGATCTGTACTGGGTCAACCGCGGCGGCTTCTGGTACTCGTCGACGTGGTACGGCGGCGGTTGGGGCCGGAACTACAACCCACCGGGACACATCCTCGGCATCTCGCGTCCCGACATGTACCGGCACTATCGCCCGGCAGGTTACGTCGCGCACGAGCACGTCCGCGGCGGTTACGCGGCGCACGCGCAATATCACGCGTCGCATCCGGTCGGCGGTGGCGGCGTCCACGTCCGCGCCGCGGTGCACGGCGGCGGCGGACATCACCGCTAGCTTGCAGTAGCGTGGGCGCAGGCGTGCGCCACGCTGGAGTTGCGATCACATCGACTCCGTGAATCCGCGATTTCTCGCATCGACGCGAGAACGATCCGGTCGGCGAGCGACGCGCGCGGCTGGTCCATCGGCGCGACGAGATCGCTCACGCCGAGATCTAGCGCGTCGTTTCCGCGAGCGCGCGTTGCACGCGAGCCCGTGCGCGCGACAGCTCGAACGTGCCGATCGCGAGCTGGATCTGCGCGTCGACGAGCAGCCCTTCGGCATCGGCGAGCTCGACCGCGTTGCCGAGGCCCGCTTTGAAGCGCGCGTCCGCCTGACCGTCGTTGGCGGTCGCGGCGTCGAGCGCGCGCTGCAGCGCGGGCACTGCTTGCTGCGTGACATCGAGCTCGATGTACGCCTGCTGCAGGTACGCCTGCAATTGCTCGGAGACTTGCTCGACCTCGGCGGCGCGCACGGTTTCGACGCGCTGCGAGGTTCGCGCGCGCTCGGTGACGACGCGATCGAACACCGGCCACGTCACGACGAGCAGCGCATCCCAGTTCGGCACGTCCGGAACCCAGCCACCGCCGCTCGGCGTCGGATCGGCCACGGCGGCGCCGCCGGCGCGACCGGTGAGCTCGGCGGAGAACGCGAGATCCGGGTGAAGCTCGTCGCGAATCGATTGCGTCAACGAGTGCTGCGCGGCGAGTCGGTCGCGCGCCGCGTGGAGCGCCGGGTCGCGATCGAGCGCGTGCTCGGAGCGATCGATCGGCGGCGGCGCGGCGTATGCGAGATCGTCGGTGCCGGCATCGATCGTCGGCGATGGCGAGCCGATCGCCGCTGCGAGCACGCTCTGCGCGACCGCGACCTCGCCGCGTGCGCGAACTTCGCCGACGGAAAACCGCGCGAGGTCGGCCTCGGCGCGCGTCAGCTCGATCGGCGAGCGCAGCTGTGCTTTGACGCCGGCCTCGGCGTAATCGCGATGCTCGCGCGAGCGCGCGACCGCCGCCTGCGATGCCGACAGCACGGCCTTCGCGCCTTGCACGGCGTAGAAGCTGTCGCTGACGAGCAGCACGAGATCGAGGTCTTGCACGGCCGTGTCTTCGCCGGCGGCGTGCGCGAGCGCGTCGAGTGCGTCGGCCTGATCTTCGTAGCGGCCGAAGTCGAATACTTCGGTGTGGACGACGACACCGGCGAGCGTCGACGGCGACGGCGACCACGTCGCGGGCGCGTTTGCCGGCGTGCCGCCGACGCGCGTGACATCGAGCTCGCCGATCGTTCCATACGACGCCGTCGTGTTGTTCACGGTGCCGATCAAGCCTTCCGCCGCGGCGGTCACGGTCGGCATGCGCGCGGCGCGTGGCACGTTGGCTTGCTCGCGTGCCGCCTCCGCACGTGCGCGTGCCGCGGCGAGCGACGGTTGGTGCGTGCGCGCGAACGCGATCGCCTCGTGCAGTGTCATCGACGGCGCAGCTGGTGCCGGCGCGGGTTGCGCGTGCGCCTGCCCCATCGCGACGACCAGGGCACATGCGATTCGAGCTTTCATCGCTGCGAGCGCAGCACGCTACGTGCCAACGCGCCAGTCGTGCCGCCGCGTTTACGCGCGACGCGGCCACGGAACGGCTCCCGTGCCGCGAGGAATTTTTCCCGTCAGCCGACGAAGCGCAAGAACGCCGCATCGGCCTTGAAGATCTTCTTACCCACTTTCGGAAACGCGATCTCGAGCTTGCCGTCGAAGCGGCGCACGATCTTGCCGCGACCCCAACCGGGCTGGTTCGCGTGCTCGACCCACTCGTCGCCGGCCTCGCCGTGCGTGACCACTTCGGTAAACGCGAGCTCGTCGCACAGCGCGGCCAACCGCGGCCGCAGTGCACGCGGCATCGGTAACCGCGAGACATCGAGCCGGGCGAGCTTGCGATCGCCGAGCGCGCCGGCGAGCGCCGCGACCCCGCGCTCGGTCAGCTTGCCGCCGGCCATCGTCAGGCGCTCGAGCCGCGCGAGCACGCCCTGCGCGACGAGCTGCTGCACGATCGCATCGGTGTCGTCGCCTTCGATCTCGACCGGCTCGCGATCGACGCCGAACGTGCCGCGATAGCCCATGCTCGGTGCGCGACCTTCGAATGCGAGCTCGCGCAGCGATGGCAAGCCGTCGCCGGTGATCGCGATCAGCGCGTTCGCGAGCTCGCCGCGATACGCGTACGGCGCGAGCTTGATCGATTCGAGCGCGGGATGTGCGATCCGCGAGCGCAGCTTGCCCGTCAGCTCGAACGAGCGCAGCCTCGGCAGCGCATCGAGCATCGGCTGCAAGTGATCGATCACGGAATCGGCCCAATGGCCGAGCTCGAGCTTGCGCAGCGTCGGCCGGATCACGCGCGCGAGCTCGACCATCCCGGCCGCATCGCCGACGACCGAGAACGACAGCTGGAGCTCGGCGACGATCCGCATGCTCGGGTGCGCCCACAATGGCGCGAGCTCGGCGAGCCGCGTCGCCGTCTTTTCGCGCAGCTCGATCCGGCGCACGAAGCCGACGCCCCAGATCGCGCGATCGCCGCGATCGAGCGGGCCGACCGCGAGCTGCATGCTGAGCTCTTCGAACCGGCGCGCGAGCTGATCTGTCATCGCGGCGGCGTCGCGTTCGTCGAGCTCGGCCTCGGCGTCGTCATCTTCGGGATCGCTGCTGCGATCGCGCGACGGCAGCCGCCGGCTCGCCTTCGCGAGCGCGAGCTGCACCGTGATCAGCTCGCCGCGCGCATCGCCCTGCGCCATCAGCTGATCGCCGGCGATCGCGAGCAGCTCGGCGTTGTCGGGATTGGCTTCGAGCTCGGCGAGGACCGCGAGCGTCGTCGCGTCGGCGGCGATGTGTGGGGCGACATGCAGCGTGATCGCGCGTTTCGCCTCGTAGCTCGAGATCCGCTGTTGTTTGGCGCGTTCGATCGCGGGCGCGATCCGCGCTTCGATGTCGGCGCGGTCGAAGATCGTGCCCGGCCGAACCTCGCGCAGCGCGTGGTGCAGCAGCTCGGGCTGTGCCGCCGCGGCGCACTTGAGGTGGTAGAACCGCATGATCAGCTTCGGGATGCTGATGTCCGAGTATTCCTCGGCAAGCCGCGCCTCGCCTTTCCCGATCGGTGCGTTGCACACGACACACTTCGACCGCGACGACGACGCGGGCTCCACGCGATTCCCCACGCGTCGGTTTTACCATCGCGCGGCGGCGATTCGCCTCGGCGAGAACTAGTCGTCGATCGAACAGGTGGGCTAGGATCTTTTGCGAGTGGCCAGCTCTCGAACGGCGACGATCGGCTTCGGCGTCGGCCTCGCTTTGGTTGCCGTGCTCGGCGTGTTCGCCGTGCGCAGCGCGCGCGAAGCGATGACCGCGGTCGCGTGGGTCGAGCGTTCGCACGCGGTGATCGAAGCCGTCGATGCGACCGGCGCACGGCTCGGCGAGGCGAAGTCGCTGCGGCGTGCGTACGGCGTCACCGGCACCGCGAGCTACAAGAGCGAGTATCGCGACGCGGTGAACGCGATCGGCGCGAGCCTCACCAACATTCGCACGCTCGTCTCCGCCGATCCGACCCAGCTGCAGCGACTCTCCGAGCTCGCGCCGCTGTTCGAAGCGCGCGTCGCTCGACTCGAGCAACAGCTCGTCAAGCGCGACGAGCTCGGCAAAGATCTGCCGCTCGACGACGCGCAGGCGCTCGCGAACGGCAAGCTCGACGACCACATCCGGATGTTGACCGCCGAGATGATCACGCAAGAGCGCGACGAGCTCACCGAGCGCGAAGCTAGCTCCGCGAGCACGTTCGCGACGGCGGAGATCGTCGGCGCCGCCAGCGCGATCTGTGCGCTCGTTGCGCTCGCGCTGGCGTTCGCGATCGTGCAGCGCGAGATCCGCGAGCGCCGTCGCGCCGAGGCCGAGACGGCGGCGGCGCTGTCCGCGAGCGAAGCGCTCAACCAAGAGCTCGAAGCGTTCAGCTACTCGGTGTCGCACGACCTGCGCAGCCCGTTGCGCGCGATCGACGGCTTCTCGCTCGCGCTGCTCGAGGACAGCGCCGACAAGCTCGACGCCGATGGCAAGAGCCACCTCGAGCGCGTGCGTGGTGCGACGCAACGCATGGGTCGACTGATCGACGATCTGCTCGAGCTGTCGCGAGTCGCGCGCGCGCCGATGCGGCTCGAGCCGATCGATCTCAGCGCGATGGCGGCAACGATCGTCGCCGAGCTGCGCGACGCCGAGCCCGCGCGCGAGGTCGCGGTGACGATCGCGCCCTCGCTCGCCACACGCGGCGATCCTCGGCTCGTCCGCGTGCTGCTCGACAACCTGCTCGGCAACGCGTTCAAGTTCACCGGTAAACGCAAGCGCGCGACGATCGAGATCGGCGCGACCGCGGGCGCGTTCTTCGTACGCGACAACGGCGCCGGGTTCGATCCGGCCTACACCGAAAAGCTATTCGGCGCGTTCCAGCGCCTGCACGACGCGCGCGACTTCGCGGGCACCGGCATCGGACTCGCGACGGTGCAGCGCATCGTCCGCCGCCACGGCGGTCGCGTGTGGGCGACCGGCGAGCCCGACAAGGGCGCGACGTTTTCGTTCACGCTCGGCTAACTAAGCGAACGGCGGCGGGTCACGGCTCGTGGTTCGGCTGCTCGTCGCACTCGTGAGGATCTGTGTCGTCGCGGTCTTCGTTTTCTTCTTCGCGCAGTTTCTTCACGCACGGCGGGCAGATCCCGTGCGTGAACTTCGCGTCGGTGTGCTTGGTCAGATACGCCTCGAGCTTGTTCCAGTAGCCGCGGTCGTCGCGAATCTGTTTGCACCACGCACAGATCGGGACGAGTCCGGCGAGCGTCTTGACGTCGCGCAACGCCTCTTGCACACGGGCGGCGAGGTCGCGTTCGCGCGCGCGAAGCTGGCGCACGCGCAAGAGCGGAATGGCGAGGATGGCCGCGATCGCCGCGAGCACGCCGAGCGCGCGAAACCACAGCGTCTGATAGAACCGCGGCAAGACGACGACCTCGACGGTCGCGGCGTGGCCCCAACCGCTCGTCGTGCCGGCTTCGACCGCGAGCTCGTAGTGACCCGGCGGCACGTTCGTGTACTGCGCGAGGCGCTCGTCGCGCGCATCGTTCCACGCGTCTTCGAACGGCTGGAGCCGATAGCGAAAATGAATGCCGGCGGCGCTGCGCAACGACGGCGCGGTGTAGCGAACCTCGAGCCGCGATGCGCCCGACACCAGCGCGATCGACGACAACGCGGCATCGCGGCCGTCGACGCGCGCCGATTCGATGATCGCGTCGGGCGCGGTGTGCGGCTTGACGTAGCGCGGATCGATCACGGCGGCGCCGAGCGTCGTCGGGAACCAGAGCCGGCCGTCGTGCGCGCGCCAGCCGGCCGGCGACGTCGAGCCGTCGCATTCGGTCACTCGCAGGCCATCGGCTTCGCCGTACACGATCGAGTCGACGTGGCTCGCCGTGCCGTTCGCGACCGCGACGAGCTGGTCGCGTGCGACGCGCCAGATCCCGCGGTTCGACGACATCCACAGCCAGCCGCGGCCATCGTCCAAGATCCGCCACACGAGATCGTCGAACAGACCTTCGCGCGTGCCGATCGATCCCCATCGACCGTTCGCGAGGCGCCACAATCGATCGCCTTCGGTGCCGACCCACATCGCACCGTCGGGCTCGATCTCGATCACCGAGATCGCGTCGCGACCGGGTGGCCCTCCGGCGGGAATGTCGCCGATCGCGGTGCCGTCGTCGCGCACGTGCAAGATGCCGTGATCTTGCGTGCCGACCCATAGCGTGCCGTCGCGGGCGATCGCGATCGCGCTGACGATCGGCGTGCGCAATACCGGCACGATGCCGGCGAAGTCGTCGCCGCGCATGCGAAACAAGCCGTGCACGGTGCCGATCCACAATCCGCCCGGCGCCGGCTCGATCGCGCGGATCTCTTCCCACGCGCCTTTGCCGAGCCACTCGAACGCGCCGTCGCGCCAACGCCCGAGGCTACCGTCGCGCGCGCCCGCCCAGATGTCGCCGTTCGGCGCTTCGGAGAGCGAATACATCGCGCCGCGCTCCGGCGCGACGTTGGTCGCGACGCCGTTCGGCGGTAGCCGAAATAGTCCCGTCGTCGCGGCCGCCCACATCGTGTGGTCGGCGGATTCGAGCATGCCGTAGAGCCCGGCATCGGTGAACCCTTCAGCCTCGCCCAGCGCGATGATCTCGCCGTCGCTCAACCGATCGAGCCCTTCTTGCGTGCCGATCCACATGTTGCCGTCGCGATCTTCGAACAGCGCCAGGATGCGCGTCGCGAAGCCCGGCACCGCCTCGACGACGCCATCGCTGGTGCGGCGCGCAAGCCCGAGTGGAAAACCGATCCACACGTTGCCGTCGCGATCGCACGCGACGCCGAGCACGGTCGGATCGCCCGTCGTCCCGAGTGCGACGAGCTCGACCGTCGTGCCGCGCGCACGTGCGAGCCCTCTCGACGTGCCGAGCCACACCGTGCGATCGTGATCGAGCGCGATCGAGTACACCGTCGCGTCGCCGAGCACGCCGACGATCGAGACGCCACCTTTGCGGACCACCGCCGCGCCGGCGAACGTGCCGACCCACAACGCGCCGTCGGCGTCGAACGCGAGCGCGCGGATGTCGTCGCTCGGCAAGCCGTCGCGCCGTGTCACCCGCTCGACGATGCGACCGCCGTGCAATCGCGCCAATCCGCCGCCGCGCGTGCCGACCCAGACGTCACCGTCGGGTGCCATGGCGAGCGCGCGGATCTCGGCGTCGAGCGACGGATCGGTGACCGCGACGAACGACGCGTCGTCGCGCTCGACGAGGCCGTGCTCGCGCGTGCCGATCCACAACCTCGCGCCGGAGGTGGCGAGCGCGCTGATGCTGTTGCTCGGCAGCCCGTCGCCGCGCGCGAACGTGACGAAGCGATGGCCGTCGAACCGCGTCACGCCTTCTTCGCTGCCGATCCACAAGTAGCCGTCGGGCGTCTGCGCGATCGAGTTCGCGTAGTTGTGCGGCAAGCCGTCGCGCGCGGCGTAGTGGCGATGCACGAGCTGCGAGGCGCGTCGCGCCGGATCGACCGCACCCGCGTGACGCAGAAGCGCGAGCTGCACGACCGCGATCACGACGAACTGCGCGCGCATCACGCGGCCGGTGAGACTTCGACGAGGGTTACGCCGAGCAACCGGCCGAGATGATCGGCGCCGCTCGCGGTCAACCGCGTGCCGCCGGCGAACAGGACCGCGCCGTCGCCGTTGCGCACGTCGCCGACCAGCACCATGCCCTCGCACAGCCGGCTCGCCGGCACGTGGCGGTTGGGCCGCGCGCGCACGTCGGCGATCACGGTGAGCGACACGCCGGCGTCGAGCTCGAGGCACCACGACCGTACGCTCACGCCCGCGTTGAGCTCTTCTGCAAATCGCGCGTCGCCGCCGACGGGAATTCCGGTCGACAACACGAGGCCTTCGGGCAACACACCGCGCTTGAGCGAGCCGCCCGCGACGTTCGCGAGCTCGCGCAACACGTCGTCGATCGCATCGGCGCTCGCGTTCTGGTCGTCGAGCAGCACGGTCGCGAGCCATTCGCACGCGACGCGATCGGCGACGATCGAGAGCGCGAGCTCGATGTGATCGCGCGCGAGCACCATGGGGATCGTCGCGACACGAATCGGCGGCGACAACGGCAGGCGCTGCGACAGCTCGATCCGACGCTCGAACATTTGTTGCAGATCGGTAGTAACGATATCGCCTAGAAAACGCCAGGCGCGCGCGGCATCGATCGTGCGCTGGCTCGGCCGGGATCCGACCGGCGCGAGCGGCCACCCCGCGAGGCGATCGAGCACGTCGACGCGCGCCCACAGCTCGTCGTCGTCGAACGGCGCGCGTAGCACGTCGTGACAGCCGCACGCGAGCGCCGCGGAGATATCGTCATCGACCACGCCGATCACGTACGTCGCCGGCGACACGTCCTGCAGATCGACGCCGAGGCCGACGAGCAACACATCCGGCGCATCACGCTCGTCGGCGACGATCGTCGCACCCCGCGCGCGCAGCACGCCGACGATGCGCTCGTGCTCCTGCTGCCCCAGCCCCAACACCGCCGCCCGCATCGCGTTTGCTCAGGCCGCCAGCTTCTTCGCCGTCGCCACCACGATCTCTGCTTTGAACGGCTTGACGATCCAACCCTTGGCACCGAGCGCACGTGCGCGCGTCATCAGCTCGGGTTGACCTTCGGTGGTGAGCATCACGACGGCGAGCGAGCGCGGCACGTGCTCGAGAAACTCGAGGCCGTTCATCCGCGGCATGTTGACGTCGCAGACGGCAAGCGAGACGTCCGGTGTCGCAGCTAATTTCTCGAGCGCTTCGACGCCGTCACAGGCAGTCACGACGGTGTAGCCGGCGCCCGCGAGCGCGCGGCTCACCTGCTGCCGAACTAGCGACGAATCGTCGATAACCAAGATCGTGGCTGCCATGTCCGTAGATTCGGCCGCGTCTGGAAAGCGTGGAGCCCGATCGGAGCTACGAGGTGTTCTGGGGCTCGATTTGAATCAGCTCGGCGAAGAGCTCTCCGATGACGACGTTGCGGCGATCGTCGCGTAGCTCGCTTCCCGCCACCTACATCGCACGACCCGAGCTACCCGGTGACGACTCAACGGGTCCCCACCGCGGCCGACACTAGTCTGCATGACGTCGGTCGCATCGCGCACGTGGTTCGGACGCGCGATCTTGATCGCGTGGTTCGTCGTCGTGACGGTCGGCTCGGCCGGCTTGCTTGCTCGCCATCTACTCGCGTTGCCGGCACCTGCACCATCGGCGGCGCTCGGCGCGCGGTTGCTCGCGCTCCGCGGTGGCGCGCCCGGCACGTGGGTCGCGGTGCACGTGTTGAGCGGCGATTGCCGGTGCTCGCAGCGCATCGCCGTGCACCTGGTCGCAGACCCGCGCCCGTTTGGTTGGTCCGAGCTGGTGGTGTGGGTCGGCGACACCGCGCCGCCGAGCTCGCTCGTCGAGCACTTCGACGTGCGCCGCGTCGATGCCGCTCGCTTGGCCGCGCTCGGGATCGAGGCCGCGCCGCTGCTCGTCGCGATCGCGCCGAACGGCGACGTGCGCTACGCCGGCGGCTACACCGATCGCAAACAAGGCCCGGTCGCTCACGACGTCGAGATCCTGACCGCCGTGCGCGCATCGCTGCCGCCGACGAGCTTTCCGATTTTCGGCTGCGCGACGAGCGACCGATTGCGCGCACAGCTCTCGGTCCTGCCGACGCCATGAGCGGAACGCGCCGCATCCTCGAGCTCGTCGCGCTGCCGCGCGAGATGACGACGTTCGAACGCGCGTACTTGCAGCGCGTCAATCGGATCGCGCTCGTGTTCTTCGCGCTGCACGTGCCGGTGTTCGCAGCGGTCGCGTGGATCAACGATACCGGGCCGCTCGTCGCGGCGCTGCTGACCGCGGTCGTCGTCGTCGGCCCGATCGCGGCGTATCTCGCGCTCGCCAACCCGCGCACGATCTCGGTCGTCCACGGCATCACCGCGATGTGCATGGGCGGATTACTCGTCCACTTCGGGCAAGGCCCGATGCAGATCGAGATGCACTTCTACTTCTTCGCGCTGATCGCGATGTGCTGCGTGTTCGGCAACCCGATGGTGATCATCGCGGCGACGCTGACCGTCGTGCTCCATCACGTGATCATCTGGCTCGTGCTGCCGGCGAGCGTGTTCAACTACAACGCGGGCTGGTGGGTGGTCGCCGTGCACGCGATCTTCGTGATCTTGGAAGCGATCGCGACGTGCGTCATCGCGCGCTCGTTCTTCGACAACGTGATCGGGCTCGAGCGCATCGTGCAAGAGCGCACGCGCCAGGTCGACGACAAGAACCGCGAGATGCGCGTGTTGCTCGACAACGTCGATCAAGGATTCTCGACGATCGATCGCGGCGGCCGGCTCGCCGCCGAATACTCGGCGGCGATGGATCGCTGGTTCGGCGCGCCGGCGGCAGATGCGACGTGGTTCGACTATCTCGCGACGTTCGCGCCGCACGTCGCGTCGAGCTCGCGCGTGTGCTGGCAGGCCGTCGTCGATGACATGATGCCGCTCGAGGTCACGCTCGCGCAGATGCCGTCGACGTTCTCGGTCGGCGCCACCAGCTATCGGATCGAGTATCGGCCGATCGGCGACGCGCGCGAATTCCTCGTCATCGTCACCGACGTCTCGCACGAGCATGCCGAAGACAAGCGTGCCGAAGTGACCGAGCTGCTCGAACGCGTGCTCGCCGATCGCGCGGGCGTCGAGGACTTCATCGAAGACGCCGGTGCACAGCTCGACGCGCTTCGCAGCGGGCACGTGCGCGATCTCCACATCGTGCGGCGCACCATCCACACGCTCAAAGGTAATGCGGCGCTGTTCGGCCTCGCGAGCGTCGCGAACGCATGCCACCGCGTCGAAGATCACGTCGATGCGACCGGCACGCTACCGAGCGCAGACGTGTTCGACGAGCTCACCGCGCGTTGGCAGGTAATCGTCGGCGAGCTCCGCAGCTTGCTCGGTGATCGCGGCGCCCGACTCGAGCTCGACGGCGATCAGCTCGCGCGGCTCGAAGCTGCGGTCCGCGGCCGCGACCTCGGCGAGGTCGCGCATC
>DASXEF010000619.1:0-11876 GCA_036490255.1 Kofleriaceae bacterium | reverse complement strand
ACGTTGAACTTCGGGTGGTGCCGCTTGATGAGATGGTTCTCGAGCAGCAGCGCTTCCTTCGCGGTCGACACGACGATCGTCTCGACCTCGGCGGCCTCGCGGTTGAGAAACCCAGCGGCGACGAAGAAGCGCTCGTCGCCGCCCGGCCGAAAATATTGCCGCACGCGCGTCCGCAGGCTCTGCGCCTTGCCGACGTAGATCACTTCGCCGTGCTTGTCCTTGAACAGATACACGCCCGCATCCGTCGGGATGCGTTCGAGCACTTCCTCGGTGATGCTCACGAGAACAAGTGGAAGTCGTTCAGCGTGACGAGGATCATCACCACGCCGAGGACCATGATGCCGCCCATGTGCACCATCGCTTCGATGCGCGGGTTCGCGCGCCGCCGCGTCACCATCTCGTAGCCGAGGAACGCGAGCCGGCCACCGTCGAGCGCGGGCAGCGGAAATAGGTTGAACAGCCCGAGATACACGGACAGCAGCATCAACAGCTCGACGCCGGTGACCCAGCCGAGCTTCCACGCCTTTGCGAACTCGTCGAAGATCCGCTTCGGCCCGCCCGGATCGGCTTTCTCGGTGCCGCGGATGATGCCGTAAAGACCCGCTGCGATCTCCTGCGTCTTGTCGACGGGATATTCGAGCGCGCCCGCGACGGCACCGATGATGCCGACGCGCACGAAATCGGGCTGCTCGCTCGGCGCGATGCCGACGAGATAGTACGTCGCCGCTTTCTCGTCGCAGCGCAGCGCCTGCGGGATCGCGTACAGCGGCAAGCTCAGCCGCGCGATCGCGCCTGGCGTGATGCAATCGCCACCGCCGACGCCGCGCAGCATCGGCACCGGCGTGTTGCCGATCATCACCGCTGCGAGCTTGGGATGGATCACGACGTCGAGCGCTTTGCCGTCGCGCACGATGCCGAGCGTCACCGGCGCGCCGTTCTTCGCGTTGACGCGCGCGACGAGACCGTCGCTCGCATCGGCTTTGATCGTGCTGCCGTCGGGCCGGGTGAACGTGCCTTCGGCCAAGATCGGCTTGTGATCGACCGCGACGATCCGATCGCCGGTCTCGAGCTTGCCGAACGCGTCGTAGTCGGCCTTGACGTCGGCGACGCCGTACCATCGCCACGAGCTCTCGACGCCGTGATACGCGAACAGCGCGAAGCCGAGCACGACGGCGGAGACGTAGTTCGTCGCCGGGCCGGCGAAGATCGTGACGAAGCGCTGCCACGCGGGCCGATTCGGATAAGCCGCGACGTCGTCGGGATCGACGTCCTCGGCGATGTTCATGCCGCGGATCTCGACGAAGCCGCCGAACGGAATCGGCGCGAGCTGAAACGTCGTCCCGGTCTTCTTCGAGCGCCGCTTCAAGATGCCGGGGCCGAAGCCGATGCTGAACCGCTCGATGCGCATCCCGCACCAGCGCGCGACGAAGTAGTGACCGCCCTCGTGCACCACGATCAAGAAGCCGAGCGACAAGATCGCGAACACGTAGTACATGCGCCACGCCAATCATAGCAGCCGCGCTGGACGCGGGCGACTAGACGCGGGCGAAGGCGCGGAGCCGGCTGCCGACGCTGCGGCGCGTCGCCGAACCGACGGGCGGCACGAGCTTGATCGCGAGATTACGGACCGCGAGCCGCTTCGCGAGCCGGCGATGCATCGCCGCGCCGAGCAACTTCGCGCCGCGGAACGCGACGAGCGCACGCACGCGATGCGCGACGGTATAGCGACCGAGCGCGACTTCGCCGTCGTTCTCGCCGGCGAGCACGCGGCGGCACGCTTCGCCGACGCCGTCGAGCGATGCGCTCGCGACATCCGCGGTGGTGACAAGCAAGACGGTAGCTTGCGCGCGGGCAGCGCCGACGTCGACGCCACGGCCGCGGCCCGACGCGTGCGTCACGCGGAGCTCGGGAACTTCCGCGCGCAACAGCGCGAGCACGGCGTGCGAGTTGTCGCCGGAGTCTTCGTCGATCGCGAGCAGCTCGAACGCGAGCCCGAAGCCGCGCAGATATTCGGCCGTGCGCCGGACCGCAATTCCGACCGCTTCCTCGTCATCACCGAACGGGAGGATGACGGAAACGTCGAAGCGCGGACTGTCGGCCATCACTGCGAGATCGAGCACTAACCATGCCGTGAGCTGGATGGCAATTCGGTGACAGATCGTCACGTGATTGCAGCCAGTTGGCAACGCGCTGGTCCGACCGTATGCGAAGTCGCTTACGCACGCACCGCGTCATCCCTTATGCGAGTAGCCGCCTGGCGACCATCGTCCAATCCAGATGAGCGATCGCGACCAGACGGCACGCGACATCACCGCTGGTGGTGAGCGCGGCATCGATCGCACGTGCGAGCGCGATCGGATCCTCGGGCGGCACGGTGCGAATTTCAGCGAGGTCGACGAGACCGCCGACCGCTGATGCCACGACCGGCACACCGGTCCCGAGTGCTTCGAGCGCGACGACGGGCATGCCTTCGCTGCGGCCGTTCGCGAGCACGCGCGACGGAATGACGACCACCGATGCGCGCCGCAACAGCTCGTCGCGCGCGGTCGTGTCGAGCTCGCCGAGGAACTGCGCATCGCCGCGGCGCTCGAGTCGCGCGCGTTCGGGTCCGTCGCCGGCGATGACGAGGCGCGCCGGCGTTCGCACGTGCGCCATCGCATCGATCGCGACATCGACGCCTTTGATCGGCACGAGCCGCGATAGCACGAGCACGATCGGAGGCTGCTGCGGCTCGCGGCGAAGCGCGACGAAGCGCATGACGTCGATGCCCATCGGCTGCACGATCGCTCGCGCGACATCGCCGTGCTGCGCGGCGAGCTCGCGTAGCGCGTTACTGACGAACACGAGCTCGACGCCGCGGCGATTGCACAGCGCGAGCGTCGCCGCGAGCAGGCGAAATCGCGCCAGCGTGTGAACGTCGCCGCCGTGCGCGATCGCGGTGATCGGCACGCCGCGCGGAACCGCGGCCAGCGCGACGAGCGCGCTCGGTGCGAGCCAATGCGCGAACGCGCGATCCCAGGTTCGCGATCGCCGCGCGACGCGAGCTGCGAGCCGCGCCGTGAAGCTTGCGCCCGCGACCAGCCGCGAGAGGCCGCCGCTCTCGAGCGCGTCCGGCGCGCCACCTCGATAGAACAGCGAGCTCGGAATGCGATCCGGCCCGTCACCGGCGGCGATCACGTCGACGTCGTGGCCGAGCGCGCGCATCGCCGCGACGTGCGACGCGACGAAGTGACCGGCCGGATCGCCGGCAAAGCGCGGATACGACGTCGTGATGACGCCGATGCGCACGCTAGCCACGCGCGCGTTTGCGCGCTTGCGCGGCCAGCCGCGTGCCCCACGATCGCAACAGCACCCACGGGATCGGATGCAGCGCGGTGCCGAAGTTGATGCCGCTCTTCCAGTGCTCGCCGTAGATCGGCCGCACGGCGACATCGGCGACACGGACGCCGGCGACGTTGAGCCGCGACAGCAGGTCGTTCGGATAGCCGTAGCGCTCCCACAGCTGATCGAGATCGATCCTCGCGAGCGCGTCGCGGGAGATCGCGGTGTAGCCGCACTGCGAGTCGAACACGTGGCGATAGCCCGAGGTCACGCGCGTCGCGGCGCTGAGCAGCGCGTTGCCGAAGATGCGCGTCGCCGGCATCGCCTTCCAGATCTCGGGATGCAGGAAGCGATTGCCTTTGACGTAATCGGCGACGCCGGCCGCGATCGGATCGAGCAGCGCCGGCAGATCGCGCGGATCCATCTGACCGTCGCCGGCCATCACGACGGCGACATCGACGCCGAGCTCGAGCGCGAGCCGATAGCCGGTCGTGATCGCGCCGCCGACCCCGCGATTTTCAGTGTGAGTGACGACGTGAACGTCGTCGCGCACGCGCGCGCGCTCCGCGGTGTCGTCGCTCGATGCGTCGTCGACCACGATAACCGCGTCGACGAAATCCGGAGTGGTCGACACGGTCTGCGCGATCGCGCGCCGCTCGTTGAACGCGGGGATGACGACTCCAACCCGGAGCTGTCGGTACATCGCGGCGAGTTGTACACCAGTGTCA
Source organism: Kofleriaceae bacterium (assembly GCA_036490255.1). Classification (GTDB taxonomy): domain Bacteria; phylum Myxococcota_A; class Polyangia; order Haliangiales; family Haliangiaceae; genus JABFXX01. The sequence continues at coordinate 7,827 of DASXEF010000619.1, read as the reverse complement.
CAGCGCTGTGGTACAGCCCAATCATCGACGGAACGAGGTCGTTCCGGAACGCGAAAGGCACGTCATGGCTGGCGGAGTTAACAAGGTCATTCTCGTAGGCAATCTCGGCGCGGATCCCGACATGCGGTACACGCCGAGCGGACAAGGCGTCTGCGAGCTACGCGTCGCGACCAGCGAGAGCTGGAACGACAAGAACGGCCAGCGCCAAGAGCGCGTCGAGTGGCACCGCATCGTGGTGTGGGGCAAACGCGCAGAGGTCTGCTCGAAATACCTGTCGAAGGGCCGCCAAGTCTACGTCGAAGGTCGGATCCAGACCCGCACGTACGACGATAAAGACGGCAACAAGCGCTACATCACCGAGGTCATCGCGAACGACGTGCAGTTCCTCGGCGGCGGTAATCGCGAAGGCGGCGCGGGCGCTGGCGGTGGTCGTCGCGACGATGGCCCTCCCCCGCCGAGCGACGGCGATTTCGGCGGCGCTGGCTACGGTGGCGGCGGTGCTGGCGGCGCGGGCGGCGGTGGTGGTGGACCCGACGACGACATTCCGTTCTGAATCACGAGCGACGTCGCAGCGGTCGGAATCTTGGCGAGCACCCTGCGGCGCTCGCGCTGCTCGATCAGCGTATCGACGCGGGTAATGAGGATCGTACCGGCCGCGAGCGTGGCTTCCCATCGCGTCATCACCTCGGCGCAGGCTCGCGCGTGACATTCGTCGGCAGTCACGGCTCGCAGCACAGCACATCGCGTGCGACAACCCGACCGTTGATCGCGAACGTGATCCGGATCAGCTCGTCACCTTCATCGGACGATGACCACGCAACGGCGACTGAACGTGCAGCGGCTCGGTTCGCGAGCGGCGACGTCGCGCAGCACGCGATCATCACGAGCGCGATCGGTCTCACTCGCGCTCCGGCATCGCGGTTTCGACGAACGCCGCGAGGTCGAGCCCACGCGCGGCCTCGTCGAACAGCACGCGCGCCGTATGTTCGTCGCCGAGCTCGAACAGCGCGCCGCCGAGCGAGCGCAGCGCTTGCCGGCGCAGCTCGCACGATTCGCGATCGAGCGCGTCGCCGATGAGCGAGATCGCCTCGCGCGCGAGCGCCGCGGCACGAGTCGCGCCTTCGCTGCGTCGCGCGATCCACGACAGCCGCACGAGCAGCGCGATGCGCCGATCCGGACCGACGCGACGAACCAGCTCGAGCGCGCCGTCGATCACCACCGCGGCGTTCGTCCGATCCCACGCGGTCTCGAGATCGAGCAGCGCGCCGCGCGGATCGTCGACGACCGCGCCGCCGCACACCCACGCGTCGACCGCTTGCGCCGAATAGAAGATGCGCAGCGCGGTGCCGCGCTTCGCGAGCGTGACCTCGGCCGATTTCGCGAACCATCGCGCGACGACATAGTGATGAAACGCGAATACGAACGCGAGCCGGCGCACGTAACCACCCGGCACGCGCCATCGCCGCTCCAGCGCATCGAACAGCTCGCGCGGCACCGAGCGCGCGTTGCTGAAATCGATCAGCTTGCTGCCGGCGGCTTGCGCCGCTTCGACCATCATCGAGACGTTGTGCGGCGTCAGCTCGGCCGGCGCGATGACGAAGGGAACGGTGGGCTCGCGCATGTCGGGCGTATCGACCCGACGCCGTGGCAGTTGCGTACAAAGTGACTAGAGCGCATCTCATCACCGGCGCGAGGCGAGACCAAGCGACGCGGAGCGCATTGCGGCGCACGCCTGGAAGCGCAGCGAGTCCCGGGCTTACCGCCCGAGTCGAGCGAGAACGAGCCGTACGTCGCAAGGCGCCCGCATCGCGATGGTCGCAGCCCGTGCTGGTTATGAGATGCGCTCTTGCGGTTTGGACTGCACGCGCGATGCAGCGCACGCAGCGCGTCGATCGCGTGGTCGCCCAGTGCGTGTCGAACGCGAAGCGCCATTCCCAGATCGCGGAGTCACGCTTGCCGGCGGCCCAGACGGCCATCCCACGCGCGACGTCGTCCGACAGCGCGCCGATCAGGGCGTCGGCCTCGATGAGGGATCGAACACTTCCCAGTATTCGTCGTGTGCGCCGAAGTCGAGCCGCGGCGGCATTGGCGAGGTTTGCGCGTCGCCGTCGTCGGTTGCCTCGACGAGTGGAAGCGACAGCGCAGCGGTGTACACGTCGAGCAACTGGCGTCGGTCCGCTAGCAATCGATCGGCGTAGACGGCGCCGACGTCGTCCGACAGCGCGCCGATCAGGGCGTCGGCCTCGATGTAGGGATCGAGCACTTCCCAGTATTCGTCGTGTGCGCCGAAGTCGAGCCGCGGCGGCATCGGCGAGGTTTGCGCGTCGACATCTTCGTCGGCCTCGACGAGTGCAGCGGCGTACACGTCGAGCAACTGGCGTCAGACCGCGAGCAATCGATCGGGCAGCGCAAGCGTTGCGGCGCGGTCGACGAATTCGACGAATGCTCTCGCGTGGACAGCGAGCTCTTCGACGCTCACGTTGACCTCCAGCTCGTCGTCTCGGCTCGGCGCGAAACGCTTAAGTTTAGTCCGTCCCTCGCGCCATCAATGATCACGAAGAGTTCCGCGATCGAAGTTGCGTTAATGGACTACGTCCCCAGGTCGCGGACGACGGCATCGAGGAGCTCGGTGCCCCATGCGAGGCCGGCGACGGGGATTCGCTCGTTGTGGCCGTGGAACATGTCTGCGAACCGGATGCCGGAACCTCGCTCGAGCTTGACGGGCGAGAAGCCGTACCAGCGCGCGCCCATTTGCGAGAAGTACTTCGCGTCGGTGAAGCCGGGGATCATGTACGGAATCACGGTCGCATCGGGCTCGCGCGCCTCGACGTGACGCTTGATGACGTCGAACACGGGCGACGCGATCGGCTCGGTCATGGTCGGCGGCGCGCTCTTGATGATCTCGAGCTCGACCTCGGGACCGAGCACCGCGCGGAGCTCGGCGAGCAAGTCGGCATCGGTCTGACCGGGCAACGTGCGCCCGTCGATCTCGAACTCGGCAACGCCGGGGATCACGTTCGTCTTGTTGCCGGCGCGGACGACCGTCGCGGCCGCGGTGTTGCCGAGCAGCGCGGAAAAGCTGCGCGCGACCGATGCGCCCGGCACGAGCCGCGCGACGCGCGCGAGCAAGTGCGGCCGCGCGACGAGCTTGACGAGCGGCTGCACGATCGCAGGCTGGCGTGCGCGGATCGCATCGAGAAAGTCGCTGACGTAACGCGTCGGATGCACCGGCAAGTGCGCCTCGCCGAGAGCGACGAGCGCTTGGCCGAGCTTGGTGACGACGCTGTCGTGACGCGGCATCGAGCCGTGACCGGCCTCGCCCGTGACACGCGCGCGGATCCAGCAGAAGCCCTTCTCGGCGACTTGCACGGGATAGAACGTCGAGCCGCCGAGGTGGAGCGAGAACCCGCCGGATTCGCCGATCGCGTATTCGGCTTCGACCTTGCTGCGGTGTTGCTCGACGAGGAATCGCGAGCCGAGATCGCATCCGGCTTCTTCGTCGGCAACCGCCGCGAAGATGATGTCGCGGTCGAGCCGTGTTTGCGTCACCGCGAGCCGGCGCACGATCGCGAGGCACATCGCAGCCATGTTCTTCATGTCGATCGCGCCGCGTCCCCACAAGCAGCCGTCGTGCTCGTCGCCTGAAAACGGCGGGCGCTGCCACTTCGCGGGATCTGCTTCTACGACGTCGAGATGTGCGGTCAATAACAGCGGCGGCAGCTTGCCGGTGCCGCGATAGCGGACGACGACGTTCGTGCGCGACGGCTTTGCTTCGAGGAGCTCCGGCTCGAGGCCGACCTCGGTGAGCGCCGCGGCGACGAGCTCGGCCGCCGGCCGTTCGTTGCCGGGCGGATTCGTGGTGTCGATGCGCAGCAATTGCTGACACAGCCGCTTCGCATCGTCGGCGAGCGCCGGCAGCGTTCCCGCGGTCGCTTGCTCGCGGACTGATGAGCTCATGCGCGCAGAGTACAACGCGCGCGAGCCGGTACGAAGGGAGAGCCGGACCGACCCGCGCGCGATGTGATCGTTCACTTCGCGGCGAGCGTGGTGTCACCTTTGATGTCGAGGTACGGCTCGAGCTTCTTGAACGTCTTGTAGCCGAAGCCTTTCACCCGACGAAGATCGGCGACTCGCTTGAACCCGCCGTTTTTCTTGCGCCACGTCACGATGCGCTCCGCCTTCGACGGCCCGATCTTCGGCAACAGCATCAGCTGATCCTCGGTCGCGAGGTTGAGGTTGAGCTTTCCAGTCAGCTCTTTGTGAGCTGACTTCGGCTGTGCATGCGCGGCTTCGCTCGGCGGCGCCGTACTCGCGGCGGCGGCAGCGGCCGTCGGTGCAGCAGACGCGACCTGCCACGTGCCGCCCATCGCGAGCACGAGGAGGCCGACCGCGAGCATCGCGGGAACGTGAGTCGTGAAGCGTTTGATGATCGTCATGACGGCACCTCAAAACGGCAACGCGTCGGAAGGCGCGGCCTGGTTAGAGCTCTGGTTGGGTGGAACGAACGCGCCGTTCGTCTTCGCGTGATCGCTGTTGCGACGAAAATCCTCGTCGGTCATCTCGCGGAGCTGGAGCACCGTCTCTTTGCCCGGATTGAACGGGATCGCGTCGAGATACATGTTGATCGAATCGTCTTTGTTGGCGAACCCGGTGCCGAGTCGCATCCAATACTTCGTGCCGTCCTTCTTTTCGATCGGCGTGATGATCTTGAACATTCGCTTTTGCACGTGACCTTCTCCTTGACGACGCGACGCGCGTCGCGACGCGAACGCAGAGCAACCGCGATGCCAGCGATAAGCGATTGATTTTGCGTGCGAGAGCGTCCGGTGTCCGGCCGAAGCTCGGACGAACGTCCGGTTTCCGGACGAATGGCGGACTCAGTGCAGCGCGACTGCGAGCTTCGTCGCGCCGGATCCGACGCGAACGCTGCGATGCGTGACGATCGGCGCACCGTTCAACGACGCCGGCGCCGAGAAGATCGTCACGTCGTAGACGGCGGCTGGGAGCTCGTCGATGCGAAAGTGGCCGTCGTCGTCGGTGATCGCGACGTACGGCGTCTCGACGCCGATCGCCCACGCACGGCCGCCGCCGCTACCTTCAAGCCTGGTCACGCCGGGTGCCAGCTCGATCGCCGCGGTGCCACCTGCTTGCAGATCGAAGTCACTCGCCGTCGTGCCGGTCGCGCGCACGTGCGTGGCGTCGCCATCGCCGCGGATCGCGAGCGTGGCCGGCACGGGTGCGACGACCTGAACGGTCGGCGTCAACGCGCAGCCGCGCTTCGTCAACGTGCCGCCGACTTGCTCGGTCTGCGCGTACGCGGGAAACGCGCGGCCTTCGGTGATGCGCTCGATATAGACGGCCGCGCCGCGGACACCGCGATCGGCGCCGAGTCGCATGCCCGCGCCGCACGGCAAATGCGGCAACGCGCCGGTCCACGTCACGACGCCGTCGATCGAGCCGTCGAGATCGCTCGCGACGACCGTGTAGCGCGGCGCGTGTGGTTGCGTCGACGCCGCGGCAGCGGCGGGATGCCAGTTCGCGTAGCTCGTGCCGCCGTACTCACCATCGTCGTCGTCGTCGTCATCGTCGCCGTCATGACTGTGATGGCGATGCCGCGCCGACTCGGTCGGCGCCTCGTCGGAACCTTCGTCGAGCACGACTTGCACCGACGCTCGCGCGAGCAGACCGGCGCCGTCGTCGCGTTCGTCGCCGGCGGGCGGCAGCGTCGCCTGTGGCGCGCGATGGCACGCCAGCAACACCACCGCGGCGAACGCGCGCTTCACACCTAATGATGCCGCGCCGTTCGATTACTGCAAGAGCATGCGCGCGGCGGTGAGCACGGCCCGGCCATCGGCGATCGAGATCGACGTCGCGTACGAGATCCGCGGGCCGGCGCGCGAGACCGACAGGTTCTGGATCAGCCCGAGCACGTGGTTGTTCTTGAGCACGTGGCTGAGCTGATCGATGAGCACGAGCCGATGTTGCGCGGTCGCGAGCGCCGCCGCGAACTCGGTCGCATCGGCTTCGCTGGCGAACGAGATGTTGCCGCGCACGAGCCAGCCCTGCTGGACGAGCTCCATCGCGAGCGACACCCGCGCCGGCACCGGCAGCGACGACACGCCGAGCCCGAGCTCGGGCAACTTGTAGCGACCGGTGCGCGACGGCGCGGTACCGAGCGGTGCGCCCGACGACGTGAGCACGAGCGCGGGCCCGGTCTTCGCGTCGTCACCGGATTCGTGCTCGATCGATCGGATCTGCGCGAGCCACGCGGGCAGCGGCGTCTTCGCGCCGACCTCGCGCGTGTCGAGATCACCGCCGGCTTTCGTCGCGAGCGTGCCGAGATCGGCCGGCTGCGCGAGCACGTACCAGTCGCGCCACGGCGACAGCAGCACGCGTTGATCGCCGGGAAATCCGGGCCCGATGCGCGTGCCGAGCATGCCGCCGGTCGCGGTCGACCACTGCACGCCGCTGCCGAGCAAGTCGCGGATCGCCGGTCGCCCGAGCGACGTGCGCATCACGAGCGTCGTCGCGATCGCGCTCTTCGGCTGGGGCGTGCTGATCGCGAGCGTGTCGAGCTTGTCGGCGATATCGGCGTCGCGCGTGCCGAACAAGCCGCCGTAATCGGGCATGTGGCGGAACAGATCTTCCGTGCGCTGCGCCCATTCGGTGCCGCGCAAGCGATCGAAGCGGACGAGCACGGCGAGCACGTGGCCGGGCGGCATGTACGCGAGCAGATTTGCCGCAGTGCCCGGGCTCGTCGGCGCGCCTTCGACGGCCGGCGCGTCGTCGGTGGCGGCGATCGCATCGGAGCCGCCCGAGCCGAGCGTGGTCGCCGCGGCAACTCCGACCGCCGAGCCCATCGCCGCCGAGCCGTTGTCGCTGCCCGAGCCGCTGCCGACCGCCAACGCCATCGGCGGCGCATCGACGCCGGCGTCGTGCGCGACCGGCTCGTCGCCGACGTCGGGCTCGTCGAGCTTCGTCATCATGTGCGGCTCGGCGCCCTCGTCGATCGGCTTGGCCGTTTCGGCGGGCAAGGCTTCGACCGGCGGCGCCGGTGGCGCGAGCTCGATGTCGACGAGCTCGGGCGCGCTGTGCTCCGCCGATTTACCCGCGGTGACGACGAGCACGATCGCGATCACCGCGTGCGCCGCGATCGAATACGCGAGCGCGCGCGACAGCGGCGTCGTGCCGACGGACAATGGGTTAGCGAGAGCCACGATCTCGACCTCGGTCGCCTTCGGCAGTAGCATTCCGACATGGCCGAGTCTAGCGAGCGCGAGCTCACGCCCGACGAGGCTGCCTATATCGACGCCGCGCGCGCGAAGGCGTTCACGCTCTATGAAGGCGTGGTCGTGCCGCATCGCAGTTGCGGCATCGCGATCGCCGAAACCTTCGGCGTGCCGTCGCGGCCGTACCAGGCGCTGCGCCGCGGCGGGATCACCGGCAAGGGTGCGTGCGGTGCGATCCGTGCGGGCGAGCAACTGCTCGGCGAGGTCCTCGGCGATCCCGATCCGGGCGGTGCCGTCACGCCGGCGTTGCGCGCCGCGATCATCTGGTACCAGGACGCGTGGCTCGCGCGCATTCGCCACGACGAGCCAGACATTATCTGTGACCATCTCGTGCGACCGCACGGCGACTTCGCCGGGCCCGCGCGCAAAGCGTTTTGCACCAACCTCGCGGCCGACGTGGCCGCGCTCACCGCCGAAGCACTGTGCCGGTTCGGGGCAGCTAGGCCGCCGATCAACGAGATATGAAACAGATCACCAAAGAACAGATGCTCGCGGTCGTGACCGAGGCGAGCAAGCGGATGACCGAGGCGCACTATTC
>DASXEF010000609.1:0-3217 GCA_036490255.1 Kofleriaceae bacterium | reverse complement strand
CCCTCGACCGCGAGGCGCCGGAGCTCGTGCCGATCCATTGATCGCGAGCGTACACTGACGGTATGCGCATCGTCGTCACCGGCGCGGCGGGCTTCATCGGCTCGCACACGTGCGAGCGGTTGATCGCACGAGGTCACGACGTCGTCGGCTTGGATTCGTTCGACTCGTTCTTGTATCCGGCGGATGCGAAGCGCCGCAACGCCGAGGTGCTCGCGCAGCTGCCGAGGTTTCGCCTGATCGAAGGCAACATTCGCTCGGCGGGCGACGTCGCCGCGGCGATCACGAGCGAGGTCGACGTCGTGTGTCACCTGGCGGCGCTCGCGGGCGTGCGGCCATCACTCGCGCAGCCGCTCGAATACATCCGCACGAATGTCGAAGGCACGGGCGTGATCGTCGAGCGAATGCGCGCGCTCGGCTTGCAACGTCTCGCGTTCGCGTCGTCGAGCTCGGTCTATGGGGCGCGCCACGACGGTGCCGCGTTTCGCGAAGACGATCCGTGTTTGACGCCGGCGTCGCCGTACGCCGCGACGAAGCGGATGAACGAGCTGATGCTCTCGACGTATCGCGACTTGTTCGGCATCGGCGTGTTCGCGCTGCGCTTCTTCACCGTGTACGGCCCGCGCCAGCGACCCGACATGGCGATCGCGAAGTTCACGCGAGCGATCGCGCGCGGCGAGCCGATCGTGCTTTACGGCGACGGCAGCTCGCGGCGCGATTACACGTTCATCGACGACATCGTGACCGGCACCGTCGCCGCGATCGAACGCGTCGCGCCGGCGCGCTACGAGATCGTCAACCTCGGCGGCACCGGCACGATCTCGCTGATCGATCTCGTGCGCACGATCGAGCGCGTCGTCGGTAAATCGGCGGTGATCGAGTGGCAGCCGGATCAACCCGGCGACGTGCCGATCACGTTCGCGAATATCGATCGCGCGAAGACGCAGCTCGACTACGCGCCGACGACACCGCCCGAGATCGGCATCGCGCGCTACTGGGATTCGATCCTAGATCACTAGCTCGTCGCCTTCGCGCGCGGGCACGACCGCGATGCCGTGCGGCGCGCACAACGTCGCGCACGCGGCGATGACTTCGTCGACGTCGTCGTCGGTGTAGTCCTGATCGTAGTGGAACGGCACGAGCGTCTTGACGTTCGCGAGCGCCGCCGCCGCGCACGCGTCTTCGTACGACGAGAAGCCGCGGTTGCGGCGCGTCGCCTGATCGGCCGGTCGATACGTCGAGTCGTGCAGCAGCACGTCGGCGTTCTTGTAGAGCGAGACGTCGGCGTGCGTCGGCCCGGCTTCGCCGTAGCCGACGTCGCTCGCGTAGACGAACGATTTGCCGTCCGCCTCGATGCGAAACGCGAGCGCGCGCGTCGCGCCGTGGGGATGCTCGCGCGCGGTGACGTGCACGCCGTCGGCGTCGAAGCCGGGTCCGCAGCTCGCGACGCCGACGTCGAAGCTCGCCGAGAAATTGCGCAGCGTCTGCAGCGGCGAGAAGTTGGGATCCATCTGGCCCTCGAGGATGTCCTCGAGCACTTTCGGCGAGCCGCCCGGGCCGAACACGGCGAAGTGGTTGCCGTTGATGAACACGGGCGCGAAGAAGCCGAGCCCTTGGATGTGATCCCAGTGCGTGTGCGACAGCAAGATCGCCGCGCGGCCGTGACCTTGGCCGAACGCGCCGGCCATCAACGCGTTGCCGAGGTGCATGAGGCCCGTGCCCATGTCGACGATCACGAGCTTGCCGTCGTCGGTGTGCACGCTGACGCACGACGTGTTGCCGCCGTAGCGATTGGTCTCGGGACCCGGCGCCGGGATCGAGCCGCGCACGCCCCAGAATTTGATCTTCACTCGTCCCCCAGCGGAATCTCGAGCCCTTCGTACGCGCTCGTCACCGGGAGATCGCCGGCGGCCGCGCGCGTGGCGACAAGGATCTTGTCGTTGTCGTCGTCGGATCGCATCGGCGCGTGATGGAACAAGCACAGCTGCTTGACCTTCGCCTCGCGCGCGATCTCGATCGCATCCGACGGTCGCGAGTGGCCCCAATGCGGGCGCACCGCGTATTCCTCGGGCGTGAACTGCGTGTCGTAGATCAACAGATCGGCATTCTTCGCGAGCGCGACCACGCCGGCGCGCATGTTCGCGAGCTCTTCGCGAATCGGCGGCGGCAGCGTGCCGGGTTGCGGCTTCTCGACGAAGTCGCGACCGAGCAGCAAGTCGGTGAACGGCGCGGTGTCGCTGCAGTACACGACGGCAGCGCCGTCGACCTCGACGCGATACGCGATCGCGATCCACGGATGGTTGAGCTGCGCGCACGTCACTTTGGCGCTGCCGATGTCGAACTTCGCGCCTTCGATCAGCTCGTGAAACCGCATCTCGGCCTGCAGCTCGGTGAACGGCACCGGAAAGTACGGCCCCTGATGCTGCTGCGAAAACACGGCCTCGAGGTGCATGTCGCGCTGGCGCGCGAAGATGTGGACCTGATTGCCGCCGCGATACAGCGGCGAGAAAAACGGCAGGCCTTGGACGTGATCCCAGTGCGTGTGGCTGATCAGGATCGACGCCGAGCCTTTGCCGTCGCCGAATTCCTGCTCCATCAGCGACTTGCCGAGCCTGCGAATGCCGGTGCCGGCGTCGATGATGATCGGCGGCTCGTGGCGTGGGCGAACTTCCACGCACGACGTGTTCCCGCCGTAGCGGTTCGTGGTCCGCCCGGGCACGGGAATGGAGCCTCGGACTCCCCAGAACCTGACCTTCATCAGACGCCGCCGGGGACGTTAGCGCCGACTCGGACCAGTCGCTAGAACAGCTTGCGTGAATCTAGGAGGATCGTCACCGGACCGTCGTTGACGAGCTCGACGGCCATGTCGGCGCCGAACTCGCCGGTCTCGACGCGAGCGACTCCCGCAGCTTTGAGGTCGTCGACGGCGCGGTCGCACAGCGCCTTGGCCGCGATCGGCTCGAGTGCGCCGGTGAACGCGGGCCGGCGGCCTTGCCGGGCATCGCCGTACAGCGTGAATTGCGACACGAGCAGGATGCCGCCGCCGACGTCTTTGACCGAGCGATTCATCTTGCCGGCGTCGTCGGGAAAGATCCGCAGTGCGACGATCTTTTCGGCCAGGTAGCGAACATCGTCACCTGAATCGTCAGCGGCCACACCGAGCAGCACCAAGAGGCCGCGGCCGATTTCGCCGACGACCGCGCCCGCGATCGTGACGCGA
>DASXEF010000583.1:0-1856 GCA_036490255.1 Kofleriaceae bacterium | reverse complement strand
CTTCGGCGCGGCCGTAGCTGCCGCCCGCCGAGACGCTCTTGCCGGTGACGACGCCGCGCACGGTGTTGCGATCACCCGCGCCGACGATGTTCATGTACGTGTCCATCATCCAGACCATCGTCTGGCTGTTGGTGTTCACGTCGGGAGCCGGGATGTCGTAGTCGGGCCCGATGTTGCCGCCGAGCGCCGCGGTGAAGCGACGCGTGACGCGCTCGAGCTCGGCCTTCGAGTACTGGCGCGGATCGAACTTGATGCCGCCTTTGCCACCGCCGAACGGAATCTCGTGGAGCGCGCTCTTGTACGTCATCCACGACGCCAGCGCCTTCATCTCGTCGAGGTTCGCTTCCTGGTGATAGCGAATGCCGCCCTTGTACGGGCCGAGGATGTTGTTGTGCTGGACGCGGTAGCCCTTGAACATCTCGTAGCGACCGTTGTCCCGGCGGACCGGGAAGTTGACGATCAGCTCGTTCTTGGGCTGGCCGAGGATCTGCGCGACGTCCTGATCGATGTTGATCAGCTTCATCGCCTTCTCGATCTGCTTGGTGGCGATCTCGAAGAGGTTGCCGCGATCCTTGAGCGCGACTTCTGGAAGCTTGGGCGCCGCCGCCGTAGCAGGAGGCGTTGTTGCGGTGGTCATCGAGCATGGCGTACCGCCGTGGCCCACTTGCTCGCAATCGATTCGCGCTAATTCATCTTATTACGCAGCGCGTTGTATATAGGTGGCGTGAACGACCATGCACTGGCCAGCAGCGTTGCGCATGGCGGTCGGTTGCGCGCGCTCGTGCTCGAGCTGTGGCAACGCACGCGAATGGATTGGGGCTTCGTGACCGACAGGCTGGCCCTGACGTTTCGGAAGGAGAAGTGGATCGGCGCGCACGAGCGAAGGTTCGTCAGCGAGACGCTTTACGGGCTTGTCCGTAATTTGCGCCGCGTCGATCTCGCGATCGAGCGTGGACGACGCGCCAAGCAGGCGCCGCGCGACCTCGAGCGGCTGATCGCGCTGCTCGTGCTCGAGCAATTGATCGACGTCGACACCGCCCGCGCGGCGATCTCGGATCTCGATTGGAGCGCGATCGCAGGTGTCGATGCCGCGATCGCGAGCGAGCGCAACGCCGCGAAACGGATCGCGCTCGCGGCGTCGCTGCCGGATTGGCTCGCGGCGCGACTCGTCGCCGATTGGAAAGACGATGCCGAACCGTTGGCGCGCTCGCTCAATCAGCGCGCGCCGATGACGGTTCGCGCGAACACGCTCGTCAACACACGCGACGAGCTCGCGACAGCGCTCGCACCGCTCGCGACCCACGCCGGCAAATGGATCGACACCGCGCTGATCGTCGACGATCGCACGAACTTGTTCGCGACCGAGCCGTTCGGTCGCGGCGGGTTCGAAGCGCAAGACGAAGGCAGCCAGCTGCTCGCCGAGCTCGCCGTGCCGACGTCGGCAAAGCCGCTCGTCGTCGACTATTGCGCCGGCGCCGGCGGCAAGACGCTCGCGCTCGCGGCGCGGCTCGGCAATCGCGGCCGCATCGTCGCGAGCGACGTCGACGACGGCAAGCTCGAAGAGCTGCGCCGGCGCGCGCGACGCGCACAAGTTTCGAACACGCGCGCGATCGCGATCGGCGAGCTCGACGAGCTGCGCGGCAAAGCCGACGTCGTGCTCGTCGATGCGCCGTGCTCCGGCATCGGCGCGTTGCGGCGCAATCCCGAGGCGCGCTGGCGATTGCGCGAGGACGAGCTGCCCGGCTTCGCGAAACGCCAGCGCGAGATCGTGCTCGCCGCCGCCGAGCTGCTCGCGCCCGGCGGCCAGCTCGTCTACGCGACGTGCTCGCTGCTGCGATGTGAGAACGAAGACGTCG
>DASXEF010000559.1:0-4684 GCA_036490255.1 Kofleriaceae bacterium | reverse complement strand
CTCGTCCTCGAGATCGAGCTTCATCTCGCCACCGCGCGGCGGCGGCACGTGGATCGACGGCGCGGTCGACGTGCGACCGGTGCTCGGGCTCGACGACGCGGGCGACTTTATGTTGATGCCGGCCGCTTTCGCCGCGGTCGTCGGCGGCAACGTCGGCGACGACAGATCGAGATCGCTGAAATCCGACGGCGGCGACGTCGGCGGTGCCTTGCGCTCCGGTGGCAAGCCGAGGTCGAGCTCGGGCGTTTCGAGCCCGGCTTCGAGATCCAGCGGTTGCGGTGCACTGCTATTCGCCGGACCCAGATCGAGCTCGTGCGAGCTCGCAAACAGATCCGCCGACGACAGCTCGCGCACGTTCGGCTCCGGCAGATCGTCGAACACGTTGCCGCCGGCCGCCGGCTTCGCGGGCGCGGGCTTGGTCATCGCAGGTTGCGGGATATCGTCGAAGAAACCCTTCGGCGCGGGCGGCGACGGCGCGTTCGGCTTTGCGGGCTGCGGAAGATCGTCGAAGAAGCCTTTCGGCGCGAGCAAATCGGGGCTCGCCGGCTTCGCCGTCGCGGGCTGCGGGAGATCGTCGAAGAAGCCTTTCGGCGCGAGCAGATCGGGCCCGCCGCCGCTTGCCGGTTGGCGCCTCGCGGGCTGCGGGAGATCGTCGAAGAAGCCTTTCGGCGCGGGCAGATCGAGATTCGCGCCGGGCTTCGGCGCCGGCAGATTGTCGAGATTCGCGCCGGGCTTCGGCGCCGGCAGATTGTCGAGCGGATCGAGCTCGAGCGGCGGCGGCGGCGGCGCGGCAACGACGGGCGCGGGTTTCGGCGGTGTGACCGCGCGCGCGCCCAGCGCCGGCGTTTGCGGCTTCGCTTTGGGTTTCGGCGCGACGAGATCGGCATCCTGCAGCGCTGCGCGCGCCGACGTCGGTGTCTGACGCGTGCCCGCTTTGGGCACCGGCAGATTATCGAGCGGATCGATCTTCGGCGTCGGAAGGTCGTCGAGCGGGCCTTTGACTTTGGGCGCGGGCAAGTCCGATTCGGACCAATCGTCCACATCGAGTGGGCGTTGAGCCGCGCCCTTCGGCGCCGGCAAATCCGCGATGTCGAGGCCGGAGCGCGGCGACGGCTTGGACGGCTCGATGCCGGCGAACGGGCTCGCGCGTTTCGGCGCGGGCAGATCTGCGAGCGGTCCAGTCTCTGCGCGTTTCGGCTGCTTCGGCGGCAGCGCACTCGCTGGCTTTGCCGTCGGCGATCCGGGCTTCGGAATCGTCGGGATCGCGAAGGCCTTCGCCGCGGGCAGCGCGATGCGCGCCTTGCAGCTCGTGCACGACACCGACTTCGCGCCGGTCGGCACGTCACCCTCGGCGATGCGGTTGACGGTTCCGCATGCGGCGCAAGTCGCCTCGATCATCCGGCGAAAATTATACCTCGCCTATGCGGCGCGTGCCGGTTCCTACCCGTGTCCTACCCGTTCGTCCTAGTCGTCGTCGTCGTCGATCGGCCGGCGGTTCGGATTGTTACGGCGCGCGGGCGCTTTCTGGTTGATCGCCTTTTGCAGCTGGTTCTGGAGCTGGCGCTCGAGCTGCGGCAACGTGACGATCAGCCGGGCCGTTTGTTGCGGCGTCAGCACCGTTCGCAGCTCGCCGAGCCGGCGCTCTTCGACGTCCCAGAACGCGCGCTGGTTCGCCATCGCGTCGTCGATCAGCTTCGCGAGGACCTTCGGATCTTTGATCTGGTCGGCGTTGTCGAGCCGCTGCTGCAGCTCGCCGCGTTTCGCGAGCAAGTGATCGAACTCGCCGTCGTAGCGGTCCATCACCGCCGACATGCGCGCGGCGGTCTTCTGATCGAGATCGAGCGCGTCGGTGAGCTCGAATGCGCGGCGCTCGCGGATCCGCTGCTTGATCCGATCGGCACGCGATTGCGGCTGAGCCACCGGCACGTTCGTCGGCGGGATCGCGCCCGGCGCTTGTGCGAACGCCGGACCGGCGCTCAACACCAACGCGAGCACGACCGCCGAGCGGCGCATCAGCCTTTCTTTCGAGTCGCGAGCCAGCGTTCGGCGCGGTCCATCGCTTTATCGTCGAGCTGATCGATCCAACCGTAGTCGGCCGCGGGCAACAGCTCGTTGCCGGCCGCGGTGTTGTCGCTCGTGCCGTCGTTGACGAGCGCTTCCGGATCGACGTTGCTGATATCGATGACCTGACCGTCGATGTACATCGTCGTCGGCTTCGCGGCTTCGGGTGGCGCGGGCGCGGGCGCCGGCGCCGCGATGATCGCGACGTTGCCCGCATCGCGAGGCGCGAGCGTCGCGTGATCGGCGGGCGCGTGGTGCAACCAGATCAGCGCGATCGCAGCCGTCGTCGCGAGCGTGCTGATCGGCGCGAGCCAGCGCATGCGTCGCCACCACGGCATCGGCACCGTCGGTCCAACGGCTTCCCGAATTTGCCGCTCCAAGGCCGACCAATCGGGATCGCGGGCCGGCTCGACCGACGACGCCGCACTTGCTCGCGCTTGATCCAACACCGCACGTAGCTCGTCGGCTTCGCGCTTGAAATCTGGATCGCGCTCGAGCCGGAGCTCGACTCGCTTGCGCTCGTCGGGCGTCAGCTCGGCGACGCCGTCGAGATAGGCGGTGAGCAGCTCTTCGTCGTCGCCCAACTTACTCATCAAGCTTGCCTCCGAGGATGTCACGGAGACGCTTCACCGCGTAGTGGAAGTTGACCTTTGCCGTGTTCTCGCTGCAGTCCGCCAATTCGGCGACCTCGCGAAACGACAGATCGTCGTAGATGCGCAGCTCGAGCACCATCTTTTGCTTCGGCGGCAACTGCGCGATCGCGGCGCGCAGCTGTGCGTTGTCTTGGCTGCCGGCGATCCGATCGGGTCCGGGATGCGCCTCCGTGAGCGCGTCCTCGGCGATCTCGGTCGCCGTCTCGTGACGATGATCGCGGATCCAGCTCAACGAGCAGTTGATCGCGATCCGATAGAGCCAGCTCCGCACCGACGACTGACCGCGAAACGTCTGCAGGCCGCGGAACGCGCGCACGAACACCTGCTGCGTAACGTCCGACGAGTCGGCATCGTTCCGCAGATAACGCCGGACCAACCGCCACACGCCTTTTTGATGACGGCGCACGATCTGATCGAATGCGTTGCGCTCGCCCGCGCGGAATCGATCGGCGAGCTCGCGATCTGGATCGACGATCTCGGTCACCGGGATTGCCAGGATCGGAGCGAGCGCCAGGCTATCCATGACAGATTCGACCCCGCGCTTGCGCAGCTGGTTAACCGCACGGTAGGGTCCGTGTCCCAACCCCCGATCATCGTTGGAAAACTATGCTCGATCCCGCTCGAATGGATGATGTGCTCCGCCGTGGTCCCGATGTGGGTCCCGCCGTGGCCGCTTGGAAGAGTCTCGACGAAGCGCGCCGCAAACTCCAGAACGAGCTCGATACGGCGCGCCAGCAGCGTAACGCGGGCAGCGACCGCATGGCGAAGCTCGACAAGAAGTCGGCCGAGTTCGCATCGGCGCGCGACGAGCTCAAGTCGCTGTCGACGAAGATCAAAGAGAGCGAAGCCGAGCTCGCGCGGCTCGAGGCCGAGTCCGAAGCTGCGCTGTTCGTGATTCCGAACGCCCCACACGCGAGCGTGCCGTCGGGCACCAGCGAGCACGACAACGTCGAGCACCACAAATGGGGCACGAAGCCGAGCTTCGACTTCGCGCCGAAGCCGCATTGGGAAGTTGGCGAAGCACTCGGCATCTTGGACTTCAATGCCGGGACGAAGATCACCGGCGCTCGATTCACCGTATTGCGCGGCGCGGCGTCGAAGCTCACGCGCGCGTTGATCAATTACATGACCGATCTGCACGCGGCGCACGGCTACGCGGAAGTGTGGCCACCGGCCGTCGTCGCGCGGCGCTCGCTGCGCGGCACCGGCCAGCTGCCGAAGTTCGAAGCCGATCTGTTCAAGCTTCAGCTCCCCGTCGGGCCCGATCACGACGCCGATACCGATCTGTTCTTGTCGCCGACGGCGGAAGTCCAGGTGACGAACCTGCACGCCGACGAGATCATCGATGCGGCGCACCTGCCGCTTCATTACTGTGCGTACGCGCCGTGCTTTCGCGCCGAAGCCGGCACGTACGGCAAGGACACGCGCGGCCTCATCCGCCAGCACCAGTTCGACAAGGTCGAGCTCGTCAAGATCGTCGCGCCCGAGCGCAGCTACGACGAGCTCGAAGCGCTGCGCGACGATGCCGAGCGCGTGTTGCAAGGCCTCGGCTTGCACTACCGCGTCGTCACCCTGTGCACCGGCGATATGGGCTTCGGCTCGGCCAAGACGTACGACCTCGAGGTGTGGCTGCCGGGCCAAGACGCGTATCGCGAGATCTCGTCGTGCTCGAACTACGAAGATTTTCAGGCGCGCCGCGCGAAGATTCGCTATCGGCCGAGCGCGAGCGAAAAAGCGCGTGCCTGTCACACGCTCAACGGCTCCGGCCTCGCGATCGGCCGCACGATCGTCGCGATCCTCGAGAACTATCAGCAGGCCGACGGCAGCGTGAAGGTTCCCGAGGCGTTGCGACCGTATTTGGGCGGGCTCGAAGTCATCCGTAAGTAGCGTCGCCGGGGGAAAAAACCGAGATCCTCCTTTACAAGGCGGGCTCGATCTCTATAAATACCCGTGCCTCCCGGTACCCCCAG
>DASXEF010000547.1:0-3294 GCA_036490255.1 Kofleriaceae bacterium | reverse complement strand
ATCTATCGCCTCGGCCCGAGCGGAATCGAACGCGTCGCGTACCAAGACACCGAGCACTACCGCATCACGCGCGACTTCCTGAATTCACCCGAACGCTATTTCAAGACGCTGTTCGAGCGGTCCCCGCCCGATGACGAGTAGCCGTTTCACGCGATTGTAATGAAGCATGTGTGCGGGCCGAATCGTTATAATCCGCTGAGGATGCGCCCGCGCTTGTTGCTCGTCGTCATCGCGGTCGCCGCATGCGGTCCGCGTCCCGCGCCGACGTCGCCACCCGCTGCGACGCCTGTCGCGCCGGCGCCGACTCCGCCACCGGCTCCGACGTCCACGTCGATGAAGCTGACCGGCAACTTCCAACCCGATCAGTGCGCCGGCATCACCGGCACGCCCGCCGCGGTCGCGAATTTCGACAAGGCGTGCACGTTGCGAGATGCCGAAGGCTGTCTCCAGCTCGCGGCGCGTTACGCGTGCGGCGCGGGCGTCGCGCGAGATCTCGACAAGGCCACGCGCTACGAGGTCACGTCGTGCGATCTCGGCGGCGGCGACGGTTGCAGCGCGGCGGCCGTGACGTACTTGATGGGTGCGTCGCCGGATCCGGCGAAGGGGCTCGCGGTCGCGACCAAAGGCTGCACGCTCGGCGATAGCTCGTCGTGCAGCTACGTCGCGATGATCTACTGGCAAGGGATCGGCGTGGCGCCAGATCCGGCGCGCGCCGCGAAGATCTTCGACGAGCAATGCTCGAAGAAGAAGAACATGATGGCGTGCGCGAACGACGCCGTGCTGCTCTACATGGGCGCACCGGGCGTGGCTCGCGATCTCGTGCGCGCGCAGGATCTCGCCGAGACGTCGTGCGCGGCAGACATGCAAGCCGGTTGCAACTTGCTCGCGGGGCTCTTGCTCGATCGCGGCGGTGCCGAGGACATCGCTCGCGCCGCGCGGCTGTTCGACAAAGTCTGCGAAGAAGGCGGCGGCGCCGCGTGTGACAACCTCGGCCAGCTGTTCCGCCACGGCGCGAACGGCTTCGTGCCGAACCTCGACAAAGCGAAAGAGAAGTTCGATCGCGCATGCAAGCTCGAGAACCCGCCGGGCTGCACGCACCTCGGCGAGGTGACGTCGAGCCCGTGACGCGCGTCCCGAAAGAGCTGCGCGGCAAGCGCAACCAGCTCAAAGGCCCGTTCGCGTACGACGAGCTCGAGCGCGTACCCGCCGAGCGCTTGCTACTGGTCAGCGATTTCCGGCTCGAGCTCGTGGATGCTCGCTCGCTCGGCTCGCACATCGTGCTCGACAGCGTGCGGCTCGGCCGGCTCGCATCGTTCGCGTATTGGGATCACGCCGAGCGCGCCTTGAAGACGCTCGCGCTCGACAAGATCCCGTGCCCTCGCCCGGGCACGCAGTATCAGGATCAAGATCAAGGTTGGCAGCTGATCCTGATGCGCGGCGACGACGAGGTTCGCGCGTTCGAGGGCGGTGACGAGTGGACCGTGCTCGAGGTCGGGTTTCGCGTGCCCGCTTCGCTGTGGGTCGCCGCGTGGCAGCAGCTGATCCGACGCTGCGGCGGTCCGGCGTGATCGCCATTAAGCTCTCGTGTCGAACGTGGCATTGCCGGCGCTCGATGCCAGCATCATGCGATGCGACTGTTAGCCATCGCGTGGTGCATCGCGATCTGTAGCTGCGGTGGTGGCAACGCGTCGCAGCCGACGACGCTCGATCGCTCGGTGTCGATCGACGGCGCGTATTGGTGCGTGATCGAGCAGGGCGATATCGCGTATCCGCCGTATCCGTGCACGATCCAGCACGCCGGCCAGCGACTCGTGCTCGCGAAGCTCGCCGGCTCGCAGCGGTTTCAGGGCGAGCTCGCGCCGACCGGTGCGGGGTTCAGCTTTGCCGGCACGTACTTTTGTCCGTGGGGCGAGTGCACGCAGCCGCTGCATGGCACGTTCGAGCCGAGCGAAGGCGGGTTCGTCGGCACGTTTCGCGACTCGACGATCATCGTTCGCATGACCGCCGTGCAGCTCGGCAACGGCAGCCACGACGCGACGCTCTACGGCGGCGCGAGCTACGGCGGCGCGAGCTACGGCGGCGCGAGCTAGCGGACCGACAGCGTGCGGATTCGCTTCTGGATCAACGCGACGTCTTTCGCCGTCGGCGCGAGCTTCACGTACGTCTTGAACGCGGCGAGCGCGGCCGGCTTGTCGTCGAGCTGCGCGAACGCGAGCCCGAGGCCGCGATAGCCGGCCGCGTAGCTCGGATAGTCCGCGAGCGCGCGACGATACGCGGCGACCGCTTCGTCGCCTTCGCCTGCAAACAAGTGCTGGTTGCCGATCGCGTAGGCCGCGCGCGCTTGCGCGAGTGCTTCGTCGGGATCGAGCGGAGACGAGACCGGCTTCTTGTCGTAGTCGACGACGACTGGCTTCTTCTTGCTGCGCGACAGGTGCCGCATCGCGACCGGCGGTTTCGCGGGCGCCTTCGCGGTCGGCGCGACGACGCTGGGTTCGACGCTCGGGGTCACCGCAGCGCTCGCGCCGGGACGCGTCGTCGCCGCGTGCGTTTCGCGCGCGGTCGGTTTGGCGGTGGTCGCCGGCGTCGTCGGGGTCGCGACGGCCGCATCCGGCTGTTTCGAGCCGTGCGCGGCAATCGCGATCACGATCGCGATCGTGGCCGCGCCGGCGATCGCGATGACGACACCGCGGCGGCGAACGAGCGGCTGCCGCAACGACGGCACGGCCGGCTCGCGAGCCAATGGCGCGCTCGGTTCGTAGACGAGGCCGGCGGCGCTCGGCCAACCCGGTGCCGCGGGTGCCGCGATCGGCTCGCCGGGAAGCTGCTCGGGAAGCGGCGTGTTCCAGCCCGGCGACGACGCGCGATCCGCGGTTGCGACGATCGGCGGCGGTGGCAGCTCCGGCGCCGAGACGCGCTCCGGCGCGATCTGCGTCGCGTTCGGCTGATCCGCCGTCGGCATCACGAACGCGCCCGACGTCGACGGGGCTTGTTCGGACGTCTGGATCACCGGGTACGTCTGCGGCCGGCGCGGCTTTTCAGCCGTCGGCTTCGCGTTGAGATCGACGATGACCGAGTCTTCCGATTTGAAATCGGCCGAAACCGGACGCGTCGGCGAGATGCGATTGCCGACGGACGTCGCGCCGCTCTCGGGGTTGTCCCAGTCTTCGTAGTCCTTCGTCGGCGGCCACGCGGGCAGCGTCATCAACCCATTCGGTGGCGCGACCACGGCCATCGGCGGCGGCGTCGGTTTCGCGACCACGTCCATCGGCGGCGGCGTCGCGACCGCGGCCGTCG
>DASXEF010000481.1:0-7993 GCA_036490255.1 Kofleriaceae bacterium | reverse complement strand
GAAAAAGAGCGCGAGCGGCAAGCGGCGTTGACCGAGGTGGTCGACGTCAAGCATCAGTCGGCCGAAGACCTGGCGAAGAAGAACCAGGAGCTCTCGGTCGCGCTCGATCAAAGCAAAGCGTCGGAAGCGCGCGCGAAAGACAACGAGCACGCCGCCGAACAAGCGAAAGCCGCCGCGGAAGTGGCGGAACACCGCACCAACGACTTGCTCAAGAAAGAGCAAGAGCGTGTGAAGAGCCTGCAGACCCAGATCGGCAGCTCGATCGTCGACGATCTCAAGTAACGGGGGAAAAAGAACGCATGAAGGCGATCGCGATTGCAATCGCGTTGGCGACGTCCGCCGCGTACGCGCAACCTGCGCCACCGGCAACGCCAGACCAACCGCACGAGAAGGCCGGCAACGACGAGAGCTTGCAGAACGGCGCCGAAAAGGAGCGCCCGTGGGCTGCCGGCGTGCCGACGACGGAGCAGCAGGCTGCGCTGTCGCTGTTCCACGACGGCAACGTCGAGCTCAACGACGGTCTGTTCGCGAAAGCGGTCGAGAAGTACCAGCAAGCCCTCGCGCACTGGGACCACCCCGCGATTCACTACAACCTCGCGCTCGCGTTGATGAACCTCGACAAGACGATCGAGGCCTACGACAACTTCGACGCGGCACTGAAGTACGGCGAGGCGCCGCTGCAGTCGAAGGACAAGTTCGACAGCGCGAAGAACTACCTCGTCATCCTCAGCCACGCGATCGGCGAGGTCGAGGTCACGTGCAACAAGACCGGCGCGAAGGTCGCGATCGACGGCAGAGAAGTCTTCACCGCGCCGGGCACCTACAAAGGCAAAGTCAAAGTCGGCAGGCACCAGATCGTCGCGACGCTCGAAGGTCATCCGACGCGCGTCGAGGCGACCGATATCCAGCCCGGCGCGCCGTTCAAGATCGAGCTCCACCTCTACACGGTCGCGGAGCTCACGCGCTATCGCCGCAAGTGGGACGCGACGTGGACGCCGTATGTCGTGATGGGCGGCGGTGTCGCGGTCGGCGTGATCGGCGGCGTGTTCGAGTTGCTCGCGAGCAACAAGTACGCGAGCTACGACAAGACGATCGCGAGCTGCAATCAGATGGACGCCGGCTGCGCGAACTCGCAGTCGCTCAAGAACGAACGCTCGACCGGCGACGATTATAAAGCCGCCGGCTTCGCGCTCTACGGCGTCGGCGCCGCGGCGGTGATCACCGGCGCGGTCTTGTGGTGGATCAATCGCCCCGAGGCCTATCAGATCCGCGCCGAAGATCTTCCTGCGGAAGGCCCGCAAGTTCGAGTCACGCCGGTCGTGTCGCCCACGTTTGCCGGCGCGGCGCTATCTGGGAGGTTTTAGATGTCGAAGCTAGCTTTGCGTTTCGTCGAGCTCGGCTGTCTTGCCCTGTGCATCACGCTGCTCGCATGCGCCAATAAACCGTCGTCGGTCGTGTGCTCGAGCGGCATCGTGTGTCCTGCGCCGTTGCAGTGCGCCGCAGTGCAGCCGGTGTGCATCTCGAATGACTGCGGCAACGGCATCGTCGATCCCGGCGAAGTCTGCGACGACGGCAACATCATGGACGGCGACGGCTGCTCGCACGACTGCTTGTCGAAAGAGGAGTGCGGCAACGGCGTCACCGATCCGAACGAAGTCTGCGACGACGGCAACACCGTCAACGGTCAGTGCGGCGGCTCGGCCGGCAGCGGCTGCAACGAAGACGCCGACTGCGGCTCGAACGTGAAGTGCATCGCCGACAAGTGCTCGCACGACTGCAAGTCGCTGCAAGTCTGCGGCAACGACATCGTCGACTTCGACGAGATCTGCGACGACGGCGGCACGTCGGACGGCAAGTGCCCCGACAGCACGCCGTGCAACTCGAACGCGGACTGCAGCGGCGCGAAGTGCAGCGCCGACGGTTGCTCGCGCAACTGCGAGTCGAACGAGACGTGCGGCAACGGCATCGTCGACATCGGCGAGGTCTGCGACAACGGCAGCGCGAACGGCGCCGGCCAACCGTGCGAGTCCGACTGCCAAGGCGGCTCGGGTTGCGGCAACGGCATCGTCGATCCCGGCGAGCAATGCGACGACGGCAATAGCAACAACAACGACGACTGCGTGAACTGCAAGTTCGCGACATGCGGCGACAGCTTCGTCGACAACCAGGGCAGCAACTTCTCCGAGGCGTGCGATCCGGGCTCGGCCGGCCAGACATCGGCGTGCAATGCGAACTGCACCGTCGCGGCCTGCGGCGACGGCATCGTCAATCCGCTCTACAAGCCCGACGGTACGCACGGCGAGCAGTGCGACAACGGCTCGGCGGCGAACGGCAGCAACGCCGACTGCACCGGCTCGTGCTTGGTCAACGTGTGCGGCGACGGCGACAAGGACACGATCGGCCCCATCCACTTCGAGCAATGCGACGACGGCGGCAGCAACGGCTCGTCGTCGGATATGTGCGACTCGACGTGTCACACCGTCAGCTGCGGCAACGGCCTCGTCGAACAGAACGAGCAGTGCGATCTCGGCAGCGGCAAGAACGGCACGACGACGTCGTGCCCGAACTGCGAGCTCGCGATCTGCGGCGACGGTGACGTCGAGGCAGGCATCGAGCAATGCGATCTCGGCGCCGGCAAGAACGGCACGACGACGGCATGCCCGAACTGCCAGACCGCGCGTTGCGGCGACGGCTTCGTCGAGAGCGGCATCGAGACGTGCGATCACGGCGGCAGCAACGGCAAGCTCGGCGACACGTGCGACTCGGTCTGCAAGACCGTCCAGTGCGGCAACGGCATCGTCGAGCAGGGCGAAGCGTGCGATACGAGCGGTACCGATACATCGGCCTGCAATGGCTCGGCGTGCACCAAACCGGTGTGCGGCGACGGGCTCAAGAACATCGCCGCCGGCGAAGCCTGCGACGACGGCCCGAAGAACGGCACGATCGGCGACACGTGCGACGCACAGTGCCAGCTCGTGACCTGCGGCAACGGCATCCTCGAACAAGGCGAGCAATGCGACGGCAGCGCGTTCGAAGGTAACGCGACGTGCACGTCGCTCGGCGACGGCAGCGGCACGCTCAAGTGCACGAGCTGTCTATTCGACACCAGCGCCTGTTTGCCGGTCTGCGGCGACGGCCACATCGAAGGCGGCGAAGAGTGCGACGGCAGCAACCTCGGCAGCGCGACGTGCAAATCGCTCGGCTACGACGGCGGCAGCCTGACCTGCAGCAGCTGCACGTACGACATCATCGGATGCACGAAGCAGGTTTGCCCCAACGGCAGCGCCGAAGGCACCGAGCAATGCGACACCAACGACTTCCGCGGGCTGACCTGCGCGAGCGTTGGCTTCACCGGTGACGCGAACAGCCAGCTGACGTGCACCGGCTCGTGCACGCTCGACGCGACGACCTGCAACGACTGCGAAGATCACATCAAAGACGACGGCGAGACCGACATCGATTGCGGCGGACCGTGCGTCGCGACGTGCAGCACCGGAGCGTCGTGCAGCGACGGCGGGGACTGCACGAGCACGTTCTGCATCGGCAACGTCTGCGGTTGCCAGACGAACGCGAACTGCTCGCCGAACTTCTGCAACACCGCCGCGCACACGTGCATCGCCGATCACTGCGCCGACCATCACTTCGACGGCGACGAGACCGACATCGACTGCGGCGGCCCAACGTGCGCGACGACATGCGCGGACGGCAAGGATTGCGTGCAGAACAGCGACTGCATGAACATGGATTGCGGATCCGGCAGCGCCGGACCCAACATCTGCGGCACGTGATATAGCCGCTGGGATGCAGCTCTCCCAGCTCAAGATCATCGTCACCGGTGCAGCTCAAGGCATGGGCGCGCACTTCGCTCGCCGGCTCGCCGAAGCGGGCGCTCAGGTCGCCGCGGGCGACGTCAAGGAGGCCGAGCTCGCGCAGCTCGTCGAGTCGTCGCACGGTCTGCCGGGCAAGATCCACGCGAAGAAGCTCGACGTTTCGAGCGAAGCCGAGTGCGGCGCGTTCGTCGAGTGGGCGCATGGCGCGATGGGCGGCCTCAACGGCCTCATCAACAACGCCGGCATCCTGCGCGACGGCTTGCTCGTGAAGAAAGATCGCACGACCGGCGCGGTGACGAAGCTATCGAAGGAGCAGTGGGACGCGGTGATCGGCGTCAACCTGACCGGCGCGACGTTCATGGTGCGCGAGACGGTCGCGAAGATGGTCACGGCCGATCAGAAGCCCGGCGTGATCGTGAACATGTCGTCGGTCGCACGCCACGGCAACCGCGGCCAGTCGAACTACTCGGCGGCGAAGGCCGCGCTCGCGGCGAACACCGTGACGTGGTCGCGCGAGTTCGGACCGTTCGGCATTCGCGTCGGCGCCGTCGCACCCGGCATGGTCGAGACGCCGATGACGCAGGGCATGAACCAGAAAGCCCGCGATGCGCTGGTCGCCGCGATTCCGGTCGGCCGCATCGGCCTGCCGGAGGATCTGTGGCTCGCCGTCAAGTTCGTGCTCGAGTGCGATTACTTCAACGGCCGCACGATCGACGTCGATGGCGGCATGTCGATGTGATGCGCTACGTTAATCGAATGCTCCGGATCGCATTAGCCTTCGCGCTCGCGTCGTCGATTCCCGCCTGCGGGCCGCCGCCGAAGCCGCCGAAGCCAGTGAAGCAACACGTCGACGACGGCGCCGCCGACGCGCTCGCGAAAGCTCGTGACGCGCGCAAACAAGGCGACATCGATGCCGCCGACAAGCTCTACGCGCAGGCGTACGACGCGAAGAAATCGTTCGACGTGCTCTCCGAGCGCGTCGACATGCTCGTCCACACCGGTCGCGCGCAACGCGCCACCGACGCGGCGAAGCCGTACTACGACGCGAACATGACCGACCTCAAGGGCTACAACCTGTACGCCGAGGCGCTGCTCGCGCAGGAAAAAGGGCCCGAAGCGATGGAGGTCGCCGATCAGATGATCGGCATGAACGGCGACGATCCGTCGAGCCACGAGAAGAAGGGCCGCGCACTGATCTTGATGGACAAGCCCGACCAGGGCATCGACGAGCTGCGCAAAGCCGTCAAGCTCGCGCCCGACGGCGAGCAGTATCACGTGGCGCTCGGCAACGCGCTCGTCAAGGCCGGCAAGCTCGACGACGCGCAGATCGAGTTCCGCTTCGCGATCAAAGCGGCGCCGAACGACGTCGAAGCGCTCGTGTTGCTCGGCAGTGCCCAGCGCGCGACGAACCAGGTCGAAGACGCGACCGCGTCGCTCAAGAAAGCGATCGACCTCGATCCGCGCAACGGCCGCGCGTACTTCGAGCTCGGCCTGCTCTACAACGAGACCGGCAAGCAGGCGGATGCCGAGCAGGCGCTCTCGCAGTCGGTGCAGCTGTCGCCGAACGAGTCGCTGTTCTGGTACGCGTACGGCGAGATCTTCCGCGTCTCCGAGCGCTTCGACGAGGCGATCAACGCCTACAAGAAGGCCGCCGCGCTCGATCCGCCGTATCCAAAGGCGCTGACGAAGCTCGGCCTCTTGCTGATCGACAAGAAGCAGTACGACGAGGCCGAGATCGCGCTGACGCAAGGCATTCGCCGCGAGCCCAAGGTCGCGGTGAACTACTTCTCGCTCGGTAAGCTCTACACGGCCGAGAAGAAGAAGCCGCAGGCGATCGACGCGTACGAGAAATTTCTCGAGCTCGCGGCGAAGAACGATCCCGAGCGCAACGCGGCGAAAGAAGCCGTCGTCGAGCTCAAGCGTCACTGAGCCGACGCTTGCGCGCGAGCTGCGTCATCGTCGACGACGCGACCGGAACGCGATCGCGACCGGCGGCTATCCGATCTCGCCGGCAACGGCACGTGCGGCAACGGCGCGGTGCGCGAGCTCACCGTCGGCAACTCGCCGATCGCGGTCGGAGCCGTCGATCTGCTCGCCGAATACCTCGAGAGCGACGTCTTGCATGCGACGGCGGCGGCGGGTTCGCCCCGCTGAAGAACATCACCGTCGGCTGGCGACGCGATCGCCGACCTCGACGGCGATGGGATCGACGACATCGTCGTCGCGAGCTCGCAGTCGAACCTCAGCGCCCAAGACCAGCTGCATCCGTTATACTTGACAGGTCATCCGTTCGCGGTGTAGATGTACATCCGTTATGACGGATGAGCGCCGATGACCACGACCACGCTCGTGCTCGCGTTGACGAGCCTCGGCGCGGCGACCGTCAACGGTGCGCTCGGCTACGGCTACTCGTCGATCTCGGTGCCGATCGCGCTGCTCGTGATCGCGGGTCGCGTGCTCAGCCCCGCGCTCGTCGTCGTCGAAGTCGGCATCAACCTCTACGCGCTGTACTGGAACCGCGCCGCGGCTCGTCGCGTGATCGGCCGCGTGCTGCCGCTCGCGACCGGCCTCGTACCCGGCGTCGTGGTCGGCGCACTACTGCTCGGCAAGGTCGCACCGACGAGCGCGAAGATCGCGGTCTACGCGGTGCTGCTACCGCTCATCCTGATCCAGGCATCGGGCAAACGCTTCGCGCTGCGCAACGAGAAGACTGCATCGGTGCCCGTCGGCACCGCCGTCGGCTTGCTCTACGGGCTCACGACGATCTCGGGTCCGCCGCTCGCGCTGTTCTGGAACAACCAGGGGCTCGCGAAAGCAGACTTCAAGGTCGCGCTCGCGGTGGTCCGCTCGATCGAATCGCTGTGCGCGCTCGCCGCCTACGCGGCACTCGGGTTGATCACGCGCGATTCGACCGGTGTGCTGCCGTGGATCATCCCCGGCGTCGCGATCGGCTTCCCGATCGGCCATTTCCTCGTCAGCAAAGTCGGCGTCGAGACCTTCCGCCGCGTCTGCATGAGCTTCGACGCGTACCTCGTCGCATTCGGGTTGTCGCGCACGCTGATCGATCAGGGCGTCGCGCCCGGCGTCGCCTATCAGCTGCTGCTCGCGACCGCGATCGTCGACATCAACTTGCTGTGGTCGTTCTTTCGGACGCCACGGCTCGCGAGGATGACATGACCGTCACCGAAATCTTGCAGCAAGCAGTACAGACCACGCCGCGCATCGCGTTCGCGACCGGCTTCGGCGCCGAAGGCTGCGTGATTATCGATCACATCGCGCGCGCACGGCTGCCGATCGATCTCTTCACGCTCGATACCGGCCTGTTGTTTCCCGAGACATACGATCTGTGGGAACAGCTCGAGCACACCTACGGCGTGACGATTCGCGCGGTCAAGCCCGCCGAGACGCTCGCCGAGCAAGCCGCGTCGCTCGGCGATGCACTGTGGACGCGCGATCCCGATCGCTGCTGCGCGCGCCGCAAGGTCGAGCCGCTCGCGCGCGAGCTCGCGAAGCTCGATGCGTGGATCACCGCGATTCGCCGCGAGCAGACGCCGGAGCGTGCGAACGCGCAGATCTTCGAGCGCGACGCGAAGTACGGCATCGCGAAGATCAACCCGCTCGTCGAGTGGTCGCACGACGACGTGTGGGCCTACATCTACGCGAACGACGTGCCGTTCAACGCGCTGCACGAGCGTGGCTATCCGTCGATCGGTTGCCAGCCGTGCACCTCGGCGATCGTACCCGGCGAGAACCTACGCGCCGGTCGCTGGCGCGGCGCCGAAAAACGCGAATGCGGGATCCACGGCCGATGACGCTCTATCCCGCGTTCTTGAAGCTCGACGGCTTGCCCGTCGTGATCGTCGGCGGTGGCCGCGTCGCTGCGAGCAAGCTCGACGGGCTCGTCGCGGCCGGCGCGCGTGTCACCGTGGTCGCGCCGCACGTGGTCGACGAGATTCGCGATCGCGCGACGGTGATCGAGCTGCCGTTCGCACCGCCGCATCTGATCGGCGCGCGCTGGGTCGTCGCCGCCGCGACACCCGAGATCAATCGCGCCGTGTCGGCGGCCGCCGCGGCTCGCGGCTTGTTCTGCAACGCCGTCGACGATCCGGCGTCGGCGACCGCGTACCTCGGCGGCGTCATCAAGCGCGGCGACGTCGAGATCG
>DASXEF010000590.1:0-2385 GCA_036490255.1 Kofleriaceae bacterium | reverse complement strand
CGCGGGATGGGCGACGGCACTGCAGCGACGGTGATGGCGCTGTATTTGTCGACGGTGTACTTGCTGTCGCTGCCCGGCGGCTGGATCGCCGACCGGTTCTTGGGTCAGCGCAAGTCGGTCACGATCGGCGGCATCGGCATCACGCTGGGCAACGCGATGCTCGCGATGAACGACGCGATGTTCTTCCCGGGCCTCGTCATGATCTGTGTGGGCACGGGCTTTCTCAAACCGAACGTGTCGACGATCGTCGGCCAGCTCTACAAGCGCGACGACATCCGCCGCGACGCGGGATTCACCGTTTATTACATGGGCATCAACATCGGCGCCGGCATCGCGCCGCTGATCGGCATGTTCGTCGCGCAGAGCGAGAGCTTCCGGCACATGCTGCAGAACCACGGGCTTGATCCGAACCTGTGCTGGAAGTTCGGCTTCGGGATGGTCGCGATCGGCATGGCGTTCGGCGTCGTGCAGTACCTGCTCGGCTACAAGAAGCTCGGCGAAGCCGGCCTGCACCCGACGATTCCGTCGGATCCGAAACGCGCCGCACGCGATCGCAGCGTGCTCGTGATCATCGTCGTCGGGCTCGTCGGCTTGGTCGGCATCGCGCTCGGGGTCAACGCGTTCATCGTGCCGCTGAGCGAAGGCGTGCTGTCGGTCTCGTTCGGCCTCGGCTTGCTCATCGCCGCGGTCGCGATCTTCGTCGGGTTTTACAAGACGGCGCGCGACGCCGACGAGCGCCGGCGCGTCACCGCGATGATCCCGTTGTTTCTGGGCTCGATCGTGTTCTTCGGCGTGTTCGAGCAAGCGAGCACGACGCTGTCGCTGTTCGCCGAGCGCCTGGTCAATCGCTACTACCTCGGCATGCACATCGTCGCGAGCTCCTATCAGTTCATCAACAGCGCGTTCATCATCGCGCTCGCGTCGCTGTTCGCGTGGATGTGGCTCAAGCTCGCGAAAGCCGGCAAGGAGCCGTCGACGGTCAACAAGTTCGGCTTCGGGCTCGTGTTCACGGCGCTGTCGTTCGTGGTGATGCTGCCGTCGCTCACGACGATCAATCACGTCGATGGCGTCAACGCGAACTACTTGTTCGCGTTCCCGTTCCGCACGGTCAGCGCGAACTACCTCGTCGCGCTCTACTTCTTCTCGACCTGCGCCGAGCTGTGCATCTCGCCGGTCGGGTTGTCGAGCATGTCGAAGCTCGCGCCGCCGCGGATCGCCGGCATGGTGATGGGCACGTGGTTCCTCGGTACGGCGATCGGCAACTTCATGGCCGGTCAGGCCGCGCAGCTGTCGGCGACGCACGGCTACGCGTTCTTGTTCTGGACGCTCATCATCTCCGCGCTCGCATTCGCGACCGCGATGTTCCTCGTCGCGCCGCCGATCAAACGCATGCTCGCAAACAAGATCGAGCTGCCGGTGGCGGAGGTGAAGTCGTGAACCGCATCGTCATCGCCGCGCTGCTGTTCGCGACGTTCGCCGCATGCGACGAGGCGCCGATCGACTCGCCCGATGTCGCCGCCAAGAAGGCGCAGTGCCGCGCGCTCGAGGCGCACATGTTCCGGATCGCGCCGCAGAGCTCGAAGCAATTCGAAGGGCTCGACGACGCCGCCGCACAGGCGCGCGCCGATTCGATGGCCGCGAAGCTACCGCCCGAGGACATCGATCAGTGTGTCGTCGCCGAGCCCGATGTCATCGCGTGCATGACGCTCGCGCCCGATGTCCATCACGTGCGCGAATGCATCCCGACCGACGCGATGCTCGCGTGCATGGGCAAGTACACCGACGAGCACGACAAGCGGCACAACTGCGGCTACCGCTACAAAGGGGACGTAGTCCATTAGCTCAACTTCGCGCGTGCAACCTCGCGACATTGTTGATGCCGCGAGGGACGTACTACAGCGAAGCTAGATCGTCGGCCAGCGCGCAAAGTACGCGCGCGTGTCCGGCGGCACGTGGGCGAGCAACCATTCCCACGTCGGCTCGGTGACGAGCACGAGCCCGTTTCGATCGCTCGGGTGCAGCCCGATCGGCGGCGCGATCGTCGGATCGATGCGCGCTTCGTCGATCGCCTGATCCATCGGCGAGCCGGCGCCGCCGGCGAACGCGAGCCCGAAGATGCGCACGCGATTCGCGTACGGCACACCGTCGGGCCGCAAGCTCACCGGCGCGCGCGTGTACCACTGCACGGGATAGAGGATGCGGCGCTCGGGCACGTTGACGGTCGCGCCGGGCGGAATCTTGCCGGCGGCGTTCGCGGCGGCGGCGGCGAGCGCCGGGTGCATCACGACCTCGCCTTCGGTCAGGTCGCGCGACGCGCCGACCGCGAACACCACGGCGGCGAGCACGGCGAGCGCGGTTTCGCGCCGCGGGATCGGCAACGCGCCG
>DASXEF010000431.1:0-8615 GCA_036490255.1 Kofleriaceae bacterium | reverse complement strand
GCCGTCGTCGGTCTTGATCGCGATCTGCTTCATGGGGCCGACGCTATCAGCTATTCGCCGTGACGAAGTGTTTCGAGCGCGCGGACGGCGAGCAGCTGCATCGCGGCGCGATTGTCGGCGCCGAGCACCGCGGCGATCGCGTGCGCGCAATGCGTGACCGCCATGTACGCGCAGTAGTGCGCATCGTCGAGATCGATCGCGGGTGGAAACGCATTCGCGGTATCGGGCGGCTCGGCCCATAGTCGCGTCGCCGGCGCGATGCGCAGGTGATCGATCATCCGCGCGGCCTCGGCGAGTGCATCGGCGGCGATCGCATCGCTGCCGCATTCGCGGCGCGCGAGCTCGACGCACGCGACGGTCGCCTCGCGCAGATCCGCGCGCGGCGCGCGATACGCGAGGCGCCACCACCACCGAAACCACGCGCGCGACGCACCGGCGCTCGCGCGATCGTCGGGGAGTTGCTTCGCGAGCGCGGCGAGCTCGTCGGCGGGCGGCTCGGTCGTCGCTTGCATCCACTGCACGACCGCGTGCTCGAACGCGTGGAGCTGCTCGACCGGATGCGCGGTCGCGAGCTCGGCGAGTGTCTCGGCGGCGGTCGCGATGCCGCAGATCTGCGCGAACCGCGCGACCTTCGCCGCGAGCTGCGGCGCCGCATCGACGTTGCCCGCGGCCAGCGTCTGGCGCAGCTCGGCGAGCAACGTTCCGCCGGTCGAGGTTGCGAACGCGGCGAGCTCGTCGGTGCTCGCGGCCCGTGCGAAGTCGAGGTGCTGCTCGGCGTTGACCGCGTCCATCAGATCGCCGAGCGCTGCCGCGCGATAAAACGGCGGCACGAGCTCGCCGGCCGGCGCATTGCGCGCGCGCCACTCGTCGAGCGCCGCACGCGTCGGTTTCGCCAGCGCCGGCAGCACGATCGCGAGCCGGGTTCCGCGCGCCGGCCGTGGCCGCGTGTTGACCTCGAAGCGGTAGCGGATCGGCGACAGCACCACGAAGTGCACGCCGGCTTGGCCGTCGACCGTCGCGAGGAACAGCACGCGGCAATGATATAGCGTGGGCGGTGCTGACAACGGAGCGGTTGATCATGCGGACGTGGCGCGACTCGGACATCGATCCGTTCACCGCGATCTGCTCCGACCCGGTCGTGATGGAGTTCTTTTCGAAGCTCCAGACGCGCGACGAGGTCGTGGCGAGCCTCGACCGCGTCAACGCGAAGATCGCGAGCGACGGCTTTGGATTCTGGGCGCTCGAGCATGCCGGCGAGCTGCTCGGATTTTGCGGGATCAGTCGGGTCACGTTCGACGCGCCGTTCACGCCTGCGGTCGAGATCGGCTGGCGGCTGCGCCGCGACGCGTGGGGCCACGGCTTCGCGACCGAAGCCGCGCGTGCGGCGATGGCATTCGGCTGGCAACAAGGCCTCGATCAGATCGTGGCGTTTCTCGTTCCGAACAACCGGCGCTCGGCTGCGGTGGCCGAGCGCATTGGCATGCAGCGCGACCTCAGCGGCGACTTCGATCATCCCGGTATCGCGTCCGGAACGATCTCTGTCGGAGGTCATGACAACCAAAGGCATGCACTGTATAGGGCAAAACGCCCCAGTGACTGACATCGATGCGGCAAAAACCTGACGCGGTTGAACAGGTTCTGTCGTCAGGAAGTCAACACCGCGATCTGAAACCGGATATCGCTCGCCTACACGGCGTTCCAACGATGGCGCCACTTCTTGCTTCTGTGACTGTTTTGACCTACTCCACTGCCGAGGTTTCCTGATGCCCCGTCCACTCCAGGGTGCTCTGATCGGGTTTGGCTTCATCGCCGAGAAGGGCCATGTGCCCGCGTATCTCTCCGCTCCGGGCGCGTTCGAGATCGCTGCCGTTGTCGACATCTGTGCCGCGCGGCGCGAAAAAGCCCGTCAGATTCTGCCGAACGCGCGGATCTACGCGGACACCAAGACCCTGTTGACCGCAGAGGCGAAGAACCTCGACTTCATCGATATCGCAACGCCGCCGTGTGACCACGCGGCGATCGCGCATGCGGCGTTCGAGCACGGTTTGCACGTGTTCTGCGAGAAACCGATCGCGACCTCGGGTGCCGACGCGAAGTCGATGCTCGACCACGCTCAGAAGGTGAAGAAAGTCTTCTTCCCCTCGCATAACTACAAGCACGCGCCGGTCATCAAGGCGATCCGCGGCGTGCTCGAGTCGGGCGAGCTCGGTTCGATCCACCTCGTCACGCTCGATACGTTCCGCACGACGCACGCCAAGGGCGTGGCGGAGTGGCAGCCCGACTGGCGCCGCTCGCGGATGACGTCGGGCGGCGGCATCGCGATGGATCACGGCAGCCACACGTTCTATCTCGCGTTCGACTGGCTCGCGGCGCAGCCGACGAGCATCGCCGCGAAGATGTCGAACCTGTCGGCCTACGACACCGAAGACAACTTCAACTGCACCGTGACGTTCCCGACCGGCATCGCGGTCGCGCAGTTGACGTGGAACTCCGGCTTTCGCAAGGTCATCTATACGCTCCACGGCGCGAACGGCGCGATCAAAGTCGAGGACGACGAGATCGAGATCCACCGCAAGCGCGCGGGCGGCAAGGTCGACGTCGAGAAGCTGTCCGCGGCGTCGAACTGGATGGACGCGTCGCACGTGGAGTGGTTCAAGCACCTGCACGTCGACTTCGCGAATCAGATCGCGAGCGGCGAATGGGTCGGGCGAGAGGCGCACGATGCTGCGATGTGCGTGCAGCTGATCGAGACCGCGTACGCGTCGGCACGTGCCGACGGCCGCGAGCTCGAGCTGACGCCGTCGCGCACGGCGATCGCCGGCTGAAGTCGTGAAAGACGTCTACTTCGCGTACGTCATGTTCGGGCTGCTGGTGCTCGTCACCGCCGGCTACGGCATTCGGGTCGCGATCCGCGGACCGATGCGCAGCGACCGCGTCGAGGCGATCGGCGGCACGGCGCTCGTCGGCCAGGGCGCGATGCGCACGACGTACTGGGCAGTCGATCCGTTCGTGCGCGGGCTCGTCTCGGTCGGCATCAGCGCGAACGGCGCGACCTGGCTCGCACTCGCGTTCGGCTTGGGCGCCGGTGTCGCGATCGCGTTCGAGTGGTACGGCCTCGCGTGCATGCTCGCGACGGTGTCGACGCTGCTCGACATCCTCGACGGTCAGATCGCGCGGTTCACGAACACCGGCTCGAATCAGGGCGAGCTGCTCGACGCCGCGGTCGATCGCTACACCGAGTTCGCGTACTTGGCGGGCCTCGCGTTCGCGTTGCGCGACAGCGCGTGGCAGCTCGGCCTCGTCATGGCCGCGTTGCTCGCGTGCTTCATGGTGTCGTACGGCAGCGCGAAAGCCGAGGCCATGCAGGTCAAGCCGCCGCGCGGGCTGATGCGCCGCCACGAGCGCGCGACGTACCTGATCGGCGCGGCCGGGTTCACCGGGCTGCTGGGCCCGCATTTCCACGATCCCGTACCGCACAACGTACTCATGCTGGTCGCGCTCGCGATCGTCGGCGTGGTCGGTAACGCCGCTGCGGTGCTCAGACTGGTACGAATCGGCCGAGCTTTGCGGTAAGAGATCGCTCTTTCATGCCGCAGCCAGCGAACCAGAACCGGTCGCTCGTCACCGAAGTTCCAGGCCCGAAGAGCTTGGCGATGCGTGCGCGCGAGGACGCGCACATCGCGCCGGGCGCACAAGGCTACGCGCTCGCCGCCGGTGTCGTCGTCGATCACGCCGAAGGCACCGCCATCACCGACGTCGACGGCAACACGTTCCTCGATTTCATCGGCGGCATCGCGGTCGGCGCGCTCGGCCACTCGCACCCGACCTGGGTCAAGGCGATCCAGAATCAAGCCGCGAAGGCGGCGGTCGGCTCGTTGACCAGCGAATCGCGAGTCGAGCTGTTCGAGCGGTTCGCGCGACACGCGCCGGCGAACGGCGTGCATCGCCTGCAGATGTACTCGGGCGGCGCCGAAGCGGTCGAGAGCGCGCTGCGGCTCGCGAAGAGCTACACCGGCAAGTACGAGTTCGTCAGCTGTTGGGGTGGCTTCCACGGCAAGACGATGGGCGCGCTGTCGCTCATGGGCTCGACGTTCAAGGACAAGCTCGGCCCGATGGTGCCGGGCAGCCATCAGATCCCGTACGCCGACTGCTATCGCTGCCCGATCGGCCTGAAATATCCGTCGTGCGGCATCGCGTGCGCAGAAGTCGGCCGCCAGTACATCAAGGTCGCGACCGCCGGCGAGATCGCCGGCGTGATCGTCGAGCCGATGCAGGGCACCGCCGGCAACATCGTGCCGCCGAAAGAATTCTTACCGGCGATCAAGTCGATCGCCGACGAGGTCGGCGCGTTGTTCATCGCCGACGAGATGATCACGGGGCTCGGCCGCACCGGCACGTGGTGGGGCATTCACCACACCGGCGTCACGCCGCACATCGTGACGATCGGCAAGGCGGTCGGCGGCGGCTTTCCGCTGTCGGCGCTCGCGACTACCGACGAGATCGGCCAGGCCAAGCCGTGGTCGAATCGCTCGGGAAGCTCGTCGAGCTACGGCGGCAACCCGCTCGCGGCGGCGGCCGGCGCGGCGTCGCTCAAAGTGATCGAAGACGAAAACCTGGTCGAGAATTCGAAGCGCGTCGGCGCGCTGATGCTGCGCGAGCTCGAGACGTGGGTCGATCGCTATTCGTTCGTCGGCTGCGCGCGCGGCTCGGGCATGTTCATGGCGATGGAGCTGGTCAGCGACAAGGTCGCGAAGACGCCGCTGACCGGCAAAGTCACCGATCGGATCTTCCACGAGTGCGTGCGCCGCGGCCTGCTGACGATGGCGTACTCGGCGCACTTCCGGATCCAGCCGCCGCTGACGACCGACGAAGCGACCGCGATGAACGGCCTCGCGATCTTGAAAGAGGTCTTCGACCTCGTCGAGCGCGAACGCTGGTGGAAGTAGCGGCTCGCGATCACTCGTGCTGATACGCGCCGTCTTTGATCACGAAGTGGCGATGCACGCCCGGCCGTTTCGTCGCCGGGACGGGAGTCTGCACGAAGTCGAGCGCGAGCGGCTTGCCGGCGTCGGTCGCGACGAGCTCGACCCCATCGGTCGTCGCGAAGCCGGTGCCCTTCGCGGTCGTCATCGCGATCTCGCCACGCCAGATCACGGCAGGCTTACCGTCGAGCTCGACGACGGCCCAGCGTTCCCATCGCGTGTTCTCGGCGTCGGTTTGACTGATCCGGACGAACGCCGCCGGCTGCGTCGCCGACGCGGCGAGGTCGAGCGTCATCGCCGGCGTCGAGCCGCGCACGCGGGTCGGCGAGCCGCGCAGATCGACGAGTGCGACGAGCGCGACGGCATCGGCGCGGCCGAGATCGAGCGTCCACTCGGGACATCGCGGGCACGCGACCTTGGTCGTGATGATCGCGTGCGGCGCGCCGCCTTTATCGACGAGCTCGACGCGTGCGTGATCCGAGTCATCGGCAGCAGCTTCGCGAGCAAGCACGAGCACGAGCACGAGCGCGAGCCGCATCACATCTTCGGCGGCACGCCGTAGCGGCCGGCGGCGACGCACTGCTCGACCTCGGGCAAGATCTCGAGCCGCGCGAGCACGACGTAGCGCTCGCTGTCGCGCTTGACCGAGAACGTATAGATCGTTGCGACGACCACACCGACGAGCAAGATGATGTGGAGCACCGGCATCGCCGATACCGAGATCGCGAGGACGAGGCCGGCGACGACCGCGCCGCCGCCCATCTTGAGCTTGCCGAGGATGTTCTTCCACGTCATCGGGATCATCATGAGCGCGGCGTCGTACGTCGGCCGCGTCGCCTTTTGCAGCATCTCGACATCGCGCAGGCCGAGCTGACCGGCCGCCTTCAACGCGGCGTGGATGCCGTCGAAGAACGAGCCGGGCTTGGTCTTCGTCATGACCTCGGCCTGCCACGGCTGCGTGCGCAGCGCCTGGATGATGCGAAACCGCGCCGACGGATAGTCGCAGTTGATCGCCGCGACGAGCATCGCCGCATAACCGACAAGCCCGGCGCCTCCGAGCGCGAGCAGGTAGCTCATGACCACCTTCACGACCCGAGTGTAGCGCCGGATCTCGCGCGCGTGGTATCGGGAAGCAAATGG
This sequence comes from Kofleriaceae bacterium, assembly GCA_036490255.1. Lineage (GTDB taxonomy): Bacteria > Myxococcota_A > Polyangia > Haliangiales > Haliangiaceae > JABFXX01. Next base: position 2,493 of record DASXEF010000431.1, on the reverse strand, counting down.
CCGTGATCGGGATCGTCGGCGGCAGCGGGCTCTACGAGCTCGACGGGCTTACCGACACTGCATGGAAGCGAATCGATTCGCCGTTCGGGCGACCGTCGGACGAGCTGCTGTTCGGCAAGCTCGACGGCGTCTCCGTGGTGTTCCTGCCGCGCCATGGCCGCGGCCACCGCATTCCGCCGCACGAGATCAACTATCGGGCGAACATCGACGCGCTCAAGCGCGCCGGCGTGACCTCGGTGCTGTCGCTGTCCGCGGTCGGCTCGCTGCGCGAAGATCGGCCGCCCGGCACGTTCGTGATCGTCGATCAGTTCATCGACCGCACGTTGCGCGGCCCGAAGTCGTTCTTCTCGACCGGCCTGGTCGCGCACGTGTCGATGGGCCATCCGACGTGTCGCCGGCTCGCGCGCCAGCTCGCCGAGACCGGCCACGCGCTGCGTATCCCGACCGTCTACGGCGGCACCTACGTCGTGATGGAAGGTCCGCAGTTTTCGACGATGGCCGAGAGCAAGCTGCATCGCAGCTGGCACGCCGACGTGATCGGCATGACCAACATGCCCGAGGCCAAGCTCGCCCGTGAAGCCGAGCTGTGTTACGCCACCGTCGCGATGGTGACGGACTTCGACGTCTGGCATCCCGATCACGACCACGTCGATGTCGCGCAGGTCGTGCGCGTGATGCAGGGCAACGGCGTCAACGCGAAGATGCTGCTCAAGGCGATCATTCCGCCACTGGGCGCGCAGATCAAGGAGTGCGAGTTCGGCTGCGACCGCGCGCTCGAGCACGCGATCATGACGGCGCCGTCGGCCGCCGATCCGGAGCTCTGCAAACAGCTCGACGCGGTTGCAGGCCGCGTGTTGGGACGGCGAACGTGAATTTCAAGAGCCTCATTCGCACCGTGCCGGACTTTCCGAAGCCCGGCATTCGCTTTCGCGACATCACGCCGCTGCTCGCGAGCGAGATCGGGTTTCGCCACGTCATCGACCTGTTCGCCGAGCGCTACCGCGGCAAGGTCGATAAGGTCGTCGGCATCGAAGCGCGCGGCTTCATCTTCGGCGCCGCGCTCGCGTATCAGCTCAACGCCGGGTTCGTGCCGATCCGCAAACCCGGCAAGCTGCCGGGCCAGTTCTATCGCCACGACTACGACCTCGAGTACGGCTCGAACAGCCTGAACGTCCTCGTCGACGGCATGCAAAAGGGCGAGCGCGCGCTCGTGGTCGACGATCTACTCGCGACCGGCGGCACGGCGATCGCCGCGTTGGCGCTGCTCGGCAAGATCGGCGCGCAGATCGTCGAATGCGCGTTCGTGATCGAGCTGTCGGATCTGCCCGGTCGCAAGCGGCTCGAGGACCAGGGCACCGTCGTGCATTCGCTGTGTAGCTTTTCAGAATCCGAATGAACGTCGAAGGTCGCTGGCGCCGCACGATCGAAGTCGAGCGCGATCACGTGATCGTGCTCGACCAGGCACAGCTGCCGCACGCGATCGCGTGGTTGCCGCTACGGACGCTGGCCGACGCCGCCAAGGCGATCGCCGACATGCACATCCGCGGCGCGCCGTTGATCGGCGTCACCGCGGCGTACGGCGTCGCGCTCGCGCTGCGCGAGAAGATCGCGCCCGAGCTCGCGTACGAGACGCTCGCCGCGACCCGGCCGACCGCGATCAACCTGCGCTGGGCGCTCGATCAGATGCGCGGGATCAGCGACGCCGATGCCGCGTTCGCGCGCGCCGCCGAGCTCGCCGACGCCGACGTCGCGACGTGCGAAGCGATCGGCGCTCACGGCGCGCCGCTGTTGCGCGATCGCGTGAACATCCTCACGCACTGCAACGCGGGCTGGCTGGCGACCGTCGACTGGGGAACCGCGCTCGCGCCGGTCTACAAAGCGCATGAAGCCGGCGTCAGTGTCCACGTCTGGGTCGAAGAGACGCGGCCGCGCAACCAGGGTTTGCTCACCGCGTGGGAGCTCGCCCAGCACGGCGTGCCGTTCACGCTGATCGCCGACAACGCCGGCGGCCACTTGATGCAACAGCGCAAGGTCGACGTGTGCATCGTCGGCACCGATCGCACGACGCGCAACGGCGACGTCTGCAACAAGATCGGCACGTATCTCAAGGCGCTCGCCGCGCATGACAATCAGATTCCGTTCTACGCCGCGGTGCCGTCGAGCTCGATCGATTGGACCGTCGGAGAGCCGAGCGAGATTCCGATCGAAGAGCGCAGCGGCGACGAAGTGCGCATCGTCCGCGGCCGCGGCGGCTCGATCGAGATCGCGCCGCCCGAGACGCGCGTCGCGAATCCGGCGTTCGACGTCACGCCGCGCCGGCTCGTCACCGGGCTCATCACCGAGCGCGGCATCGCGACGCCCGCGTCGCTGAAAGCGATGTTCGGCAAGTGACGCAGCGGCTGCGCGACGAGCTCGTAGTGACCGCGCGCCGGATGAGCGAGCTCGGCCTGACGCCGGGCATGTCCGGCAATATCTCGGTGCGCAGCCCGATCG